>NZ_JBAFSM010000003.1:0-187726 GCF_036688125.1 Pannus brasiliensis CCIBt3594
GGAGTCAGGAGTCAGGAGTCAGGAGTCAGGAGTCAGGAGTCAGGAGTCAGGAGTAGGGAGTAACTTTCTCGAAACTCTCGATTTTTTCCCGAAACTAGCTCCTCTCTATTATTTCCCACTCCCCATCTCCCCCATCTCCCTCACCTCCCCCACCTCCCCCACCTCCCCCACCCTCAACCACAGAAAAATTGTTGAATTCCGTAAAAGGTCAATTTATGTCGGAATCTCCCTCGATCGAGACGGGCGCGGACGGTACGAAGCGGCTCCCCGATAGGCCGACGCTCGGTTTGTGTATCTGCACGATGAACCGGCCGGAGGAACTAGAGAATTGTTTGCAAAGTATTTTCCGGGGGGAAGAATTGCCGGACGGGATTCTGGTGAGCGATGACAGTCCGGACGGGACCGCGACGCGCGCCGTGGTTTCCCGCTATCCGGACGCGATCTACCGAGAGGGGCCGCGTCGGGGGTTGGGAGCGAATCGTAACGCCTGTATCCAACACGCGAGCGCCGATTATCTCCTATTTCTCGACGATGACACGCGGGTGTCCCCGGATTTCCCGCGGACGGCGCGAGAGGCGATCGCTTCCGCCGAACCGAACACGGTCATCACGGGCTATGAAATCAAACACGAGCGGGAAAGCGCCCGGAAAGTCACCCCTCACAATCTCGATTTTTGGGGATTCCAACGGTTGCCGGTGGAGGGAGAGTATCGATCGATCGTCATTAACGCGACGATTTTCCCCCGGAGTCTTTTCGGGGTAGCCCGGTTTGACGAGCGGTTACGGTACGGTTCGGAAGAGATCGATATGGCCCACCACGCGGTCTCTCTCGGCTACCGGATCGTTTACGACGATCGCTTGCACGTCCATCATTATCCCTCCCCGACCAATCGATCGGAATACGATCGCTATATCCACGCCTCCCGTCTGTACGCGACGGCCAAATCTTACTGGCGCTACGAGCGATCGATCCCGAAAACCCTCGCCTATCTATTCCTCGCCCCCCCGCACCTACTGGGTAGCGCGCTCAAAAAAGGGGACGGAAAGAGCTTCCGGGATTCCTGGCGTTCGATCGTCCTCGCCAGTCAATATCTTTTCAACTATCTCCAGACATAGACCTCGTATGCCGAAGGTATTGTATTTGATTCTCGCTCACGGGAATCCCGAACAGTTATTACGGTTGGTCAAAGCGCTCCGAACGGGAAGTTCCCGATCGCCGATCCTGATTCACTATGATTTCCATCATTCCCGGTATCCTTTCGATCCCGAGGTGTTCGAGCGGTTCGAGAACGCGCGCGTTTTGAGAGATCCCGTCGCCGTCGAGTGGGGGGGGTTCTCGCTCGTCGAAGCGATCCTGCACGGGATGGAGCGCGCGATCGCCGGCGGCCCGGATTTCGATTGGGTGAGCGTGTTATCCGCGCAGGATTACCCGATCCAACCGATCGATCGGATCGAGCGCTTTTTACAAGATACCGATCGCGATGGATTCCTGGAGTATTTTCGGGCGGACGATCCCCCGGAAATCCCTTCGGAATTCGGTTTACGGTGGTTAAAAAAGACCGGGATAGAGCGTTATTACTATCAATACCGACCCCTACCTTCCACGACCCCGAGAATCCTGAAAAGGCTTTTCTTTCACCTCGATCGTCTCACCGAATGGCAACCCTTTTTTCGGTTTCCGATCGCGCGAGGGGAGGTTTTTTACGGGACGAGATCCCCGCGCCCCCCGTTTGATAGAACGTTTCAATGTTACGCCGGCTCTAGTTGGTTCACCATCTCCCGAGAGTGCGTTCTCTATCTTTTAGAATTCGCGCGGAAAAATCCCGATCTCGCGGAGTATTATCGGCGGACACTACATTCCGACGAATCTTTCTTTCAAACGGTACTAATTAACTCTCGAAAATTCAATATCGTTAACGATAATCTACGTTTTATCCCGTGGAATCGCGCGAGTAGTTCCCATCCCTCGATCTTACAAATTCAAGATCTCGATCGACTGCTCGCCTCGGGAAAACATTTCGCCCGTAAATTCGATCTAGCGGTGGACGAGCAGATTCTCGACGCGCTCGATCGGGAACTGGCGAGCGATCGGATCGTTTCCGAAATCTAAATCAGGAGTTAGGAGTTAACGTCAGTTCGGGATCGGAATTTGACGATTTTTCGGTGAGAAGCCGAGTTTTATTCGGGGGACTAGCCCCCCGAACCCCCCACCGGTGGAGGGGTGCCTCCCCCGGACCCCCTGCACAAGGCCACGCGCGACCTCACCGCGAGTTGACAAGATTTCGGGATGACTCGAATGAGAGGATCTCGATTCTGGCTTATCCCGAATTGACGTAGGAGTTAGGAGAAAAATGAAGAATATTATCGATAATTTTTTTAGAGAAATCTATCGATCTTGTTTGTATAATTCTGGTTTTTGAGGTTTTGATTTTTCAAAAACAAATCGCGCGAGCAACCTTGGCAATCCTCTTAAAATCTCTCCGAATTATGAAAATCTGTATTGTGACCCGTAGCGTGATCGAGGGCGACGGGCAGGGACGGGCGAACTACGAGATCGCCCGCGAGGCACTCCGACGGGGCTATCCGGTCACGTTGGTGGCGACGGACGTGGCCCCCGATTTACAACAAGATCCCCGGATCGATTGGGTGTATATACCGGTCGAGAGATATCCCACCCAACTACTCAGTAGTTTGGTATTCTCGCGAAAAAGTAGCGATTGGCTCCGGGAACACGGCCGGGAATTCGATATCGTGCAAGCTTACGGCGCGGTCACGTCCGTCGGGGTCGATGTCAATACCGTCCAATTCGTTCACTCGGCCTGGATGAAGTCCCCCTCGCACATCTCCCGCGTTCGCCGGGATCTGTACGGGGTGTATCAGTGGCTCTATACCGCCCTGAACGCTTACTGGGAAAAGCGAGCGTTCGATCGCTCCCGATCGATCGTGGCCGTTTCGGGCAAAATCAAAGGGGATTTACTCGATATCGGGGTTCGATCCGAAAAAATCCGCGTGATCCTCAACGGGGCCGATCTAGACCAGTTCTCGCCGGGAGAGCGCGATCGTCGCGCCCTGGGATTACCCCCGGATGTTCCGCTCGCCCTATTCGTCGGCGATATCCGCACCAACCGGAAAAATCTCGACACGGTACTGCGGGCGCTCGTCGGGGTTCCCGATCTGCATCTGGCGGTGGGGGGTTCGATCGCCGGCAGTCCCTATCCCGCGCTCGCGGAACGGTTGGGGGTGAGCGATCGGGTGCATTTTCTCGATTTCCGGCGCGATGTGGCGGATCTGATGAAAGCGGCGGATCTGTTCGTTTTTCCCTCGCGTTACGAGGCCTGTACCCTCGTTTTACTGGAAGCGATGGCCAGCGGACTCCCGGCGATCACCGCGATCAGCGCCGGGGGGTCGGAGATCGTGACCCCGGATTGCGGGGTGGTTCTGACGGATTCCGAGGATGTGGGCGCTTTAACCCGCGCGATGGCCGAGTTGGCCCGCGATCCGGAACGGAGAGAGCGAATGGGACGGAGAGCGAGGGAGATCGCGGAACAACATAGCTGGACGGGGAAAGCCCGTGATTACGTCGATCTGTTCGAGGAGTTGGCGAAGTGTTGACCATTAGCGTTCTCGTTCCTACCTACCGTCGCCCGCGGGAGTTGGAACGTTGTCTAGAAGCTCTGAAACGGCAATCCCGACCGGCCGATGAGGTGATCGTGGTAGTCCGCGATAGCGATCGAGAGACGGCGGCTTTTTTCGCGATTTTTGACCCCGGTTCTCTCCCCCTCCAGATCCTGACGATCGATCGGGCCGGACAGGTGGCCTCGTTGAACGCGGGTCTGGAAAAAGCTCGCGGGGAGATTATCGCGATCACCGACGATGACGCGGCCCCGCGCCCGCGATGGCTGGAATCGATCGAGGCGCACTTTCTCGCGGACGAGCGACTGGGGGGAGTGGGCGGCCGCGATTGGGTGTACACCGGAGACCGGCTAGAGGTGGGAACCCGCGCTCTGGTCGGTCGTGTTTGGTGGTTCGGACGGGCGGAGGGAAACCATCATCTGGGAGCGGGGGAACCTCGGGAAGTGGATCTCCTCAAGGGAGCGAATATGAGTTACCGGCGATCGGCGATCGGCGATATCCGCTTCGATGAACGCCTGAAAGGTACGGGAGCGCAGGTTTATAACGATATGGCGTTTAGTTTCGCGGTCCAGCGAGCGGGATGGAAACTGGTGTACGATCCCGCGGTGGAGGTGGATCACAAGGCGGCGGATCGGTTCGACGAGGATAAACGGGGCGGTTATAGTGACCTCGCGACCGCGAATTTAGTCCATAACGAAACGCTCGTCCTTCTGGAATATTTACCCCCCCTACGGCGCGTCGTTTTCCTGATCTGGGCGATCT
Source organism: Pannus brasiliensis CCIBt3594 (assembly GCF_036688125.1). Lineage (NCBI taxonomy): Bacteria > Bacillati > Cyanobacteriota > Cyanophyceae > Chroococcales > Microcystaceae > Pannus > Pannus brasiliensis. Next base: position 4,395 of record NZ_JBAFSM010000003.1, read on the forward strand.
CGATCGGGACCCGGCCGGCCCCCGGTTTTCTCCAGGCTCTCCGACTTCTGCCGATCGAGGGAACGATCGCGGGAAGACGGCTCCTCGCTTCCCTACGCGGCCGCCGGCAGGGGTGGCGAACGTGGCGGAATTCTCTATAGCACTAGGCGATCGGCGATCGGCAAAAGTCAGCCGTGACCACTGTTTTTTCGAGAGAGTAGAGAATACTAACCGGAAATCTAGCGTTACTTCGGTCTAAAAACTATATCTAAAGACAATAAACAATGACCCGATCTTTCCAGGGAGATCCTTCTCCAGATTCTCGCGATCCCTTCGTTTCTTCCCGCCTACAAAAGAAGATAGCGTGGATAGCGATCCTGGGGTTAATCCCGATCACGGCGCTCGGAATTTTCGCGAGTCATCCCATTTTTAGGCTCGTTTTTCCCCTCGCGTGTTTTGTCGTGGGAATCTTATTGTATCAGAAATACCCGCCACTTTATGTCGGGTTTACCTGGTGGATCTGGTTTTTAACCCCTCTGGTTCGGCGGCTCATCGATTATCGCGTCGGTTACGAGGATCAAAGTCTTGTTTTAATGGCTCCTTTCCTCGTCACGCTAATCTGTTTCCCGAGCTTTTTCCGTTATCTTTTTACCGGCTACCCCTACCGTCCGGGAAGCCTACCTTTCATTCTCGGGTTCGCGGGAATCGTGTATAGTTTTCTGCTCGGATTGGCGGGGGGGTTAGAGCGTGGCTTCACGCTCCAGATCGTTCGGATGCCGATCGAGTGGTTAAGTCCTCTGATCTTCGGATTCTATCTCTTTTCTAAATGGCGGGAATATCCTCAATTTAAAAAAACGATCGAGCGGACTTTTTTTTGGGGGGCGTTCGCGATCGGGATCTACGGTTTAGTACAATTCTGTCTATTACCTCCCTGGGATTTACTCTGGCAGGAAAATGCTCTAAAGCTAGGCTTCGGGAACGTGGGAACCCCCGCCCCCCTTCTCCTGAATGTTTGGAGTACGCTGAATTCACCGGGGGCATTGGCGAATGTCATGATCGCTTGTCTCCTGTTACTATTTAACCATAAAAATGTCTTGCGGATTCCCCTAGCGATTGTTTGTATTCTCCTGCTTTTACTGTCCGACAATCGCACCGCGTGGGGAAGTTTCGTCGTGGGGTGTATTCTCCTGATCGGAAGCTTAAAATCCCATCTACAAATCCGAATTATTTTAATCGCGCTGGTTATCCTCCTTTCGGCGATCCCTCTGGTAGCGATGGAACCGTTCGCGAGTAAAATTTCCGAGCGGTTTCAAACCTTATCGAACGTTAAGGAAGATAATAGTTTTCAAGCAAGACAGGAGCTTTACGATCATCTGCTCGATCGAGCTTTGATCAACCCGATCGGGTACGGGATGACCAGTTTAGAACTCGCCGATAGCGGTGTTCTAGTCGTGTTTTACGAGATGGGATGGCTCGGCGCGGCCTTCTATGTTGGCGGCTATATCTCGATGTTCCTGAATCTATTCCAAAACTCTCGCGTTAGAGCCGATGCTTTTCTCGTTGCCTCTCGCGCCGTCAGCGTGTCCTTGTTCGTGATGATTCCCAACGGGAATAGTTTAACCGCGATGCCGGGGGTAATGCTCTGGAGTTTCGCGGGAATAGCGATCGCGGGAAATCAATACTATCTAGCGCGCTCGATCGAGGCGAAAAAATCACTCGAAAATTCCCCCCCGCTCCTTGCCTATCGAATTTCCCGAAACGGGACAGACTCCCCCGAAACGGGAGAGGGAACCCGATAGAGCACTCTTCTTTTCCCCGCTAGAAAAAAACATCGAAACCGACCCCTATTTCGAGGAGATTTCACGAAAATGGAAATTAGATACGAGCGATTTTCTCGCGCCTGGGATGACTATTCTACCGTGTTGGAAGAACTAGCGAGTTCACCGAATGCCCGCAAGATTTGCGAGGTGGGAGGTGGGGCGAATCCGTTTTTCTCGTTGGATTTCGTCGATCGACAACAATTAGACTACGCGATTTTAGATATTTCCGCCGAAGAATTGAAGAAAGCTCCCGATGGCTACCGGAAACTTCAAGGCGATGTAGGAAGCCCGAAGTTCGATTTACCCGGCCAATACGATCTGATCTTCAGTATGCAACTAGCCGAACATATCGAGAACGGGATCGATTTTCATAAAAATATTCACGGTCTTCTCAAAAAAGGAGCCTACGCTTTTCACTTTTTCCCCACCCTTTACGCGCCTCCTTTTATCCTCAATCGTTTTCTACCTTCCTCGCTCTCGGGTAATCTATTACTATGGCATTCTCCCGATCGGGTGAAAGAGGGAAATCGGGGTAAATTTCCCGCGTATTATAGCTGGTGTCTCGGGCCGGTCAAAAGTCAGATCGATCGACTGGAAAATTTAGGCTACGAGGTAGAACGATATGTTGGATTTTTCGGCCACGACTACTATCAGAAATGGAAGCCATTCCACGCCTTATCTAACCTGACCGCCTCTATCCTCTTGAACTATCCGGTTCCGATACTCACGAGTTACGCTTATGTTTTACTCCGCAAGAAATAAAATCGATCGCCCCGCCTTTTTTCCGAAACACGAGCGGGCGATCGCTTCAAAAATCGTATCGAGAACTCGGAAAAAGTAAGTCCGAAGCCCGCGCTTTCAACCGAACTATAATTTTCCGCCTCTCGAATCTTCCGCTCGCCAATTCTTATAAAAATCTAACAACATTTATGCGAAATTTGCCCTCGGTCGCGATCTGTATTCCGACCTTTAATCAAGCTCAATACCTGCCGATTTCCGTGGGCAGTGCCTGTCAACAAATCTATCCGAATATTGAAGTATGGGTATCCGATGACGCGAGTACCGATGACACCCCGGAAGTGATGGATCGCTTGTGTGAACAATTCCCCCAAGCTCACTACTATCGACAGCCGAAAAATTTAGGGATGGTCGGTAATAATAATTGGCTCTTACGTCAACTGAAAGCCGAATTTATTGTCCGAATCGATTCCGATGATTTTTTACTACCGAACTACGTGGAGCGATTGGTGGATTTACTCCAAAAATACCCGGACGCGGGGTACGCTCACACTGCGGTATGGGAAATCGACGAGCGCGGAGAGAAACAGGGCGTTCGTCAATTAGCTAGAATCGAAGAATTTAGAGAGGCCGACAAAGAATTAAGAGCGGCAGTATCCGGGTTCCGGATGACGGCTAATATCGCGATGTTTCGCTCGAAAGCCCTGCAACGGTTAAATTTTTATCAAGGGAGACCCGAATTTACCCAGGATTACGATTTAATTGTCCGAATGGCGGACGCGGGTTACGGGAATGTTTACACGAGCGAGATTCTCGCCGGTTATCGAGTCTGGACCGATACCGAACTCATTCGACCGAGACGGAAAAGAGTGGAGTTACAGGGGATGATCCGGGTTTACGAGGAAAGTTTACTGACCGCTTTTCAAAAACGCGGCTGGGATACCAAATTCATCGAACAACAACGGCAGAAATTAGCGTTGAATCACGCCGCTTTCTGCTATAATCCTTTCTTTTCGGAAGCGGAACGATCGGAATTAATCGAGCTTTTACAAGAGTTGGGGGATTCGCCCGCGCTACAAATTCGTTTATGGACGATGCGCCTGGGTCTCGCTCCTTTTTGGGAATGGCAATATCAAACGCTCTTAAAGCTAAAAGCTCTCGTTAAGTTTTGGTTGCATAAATTATCGATAACCAAGGACAATTATCGATTTAATTTTAATCACCAAAAATAATTTCAATTGTTTTAAGGTAAACGCCGTGATCCTTTCATTCTCGTGGTGAACTCGTGAACCCAAAAATATAAATCTTACCAAAAGATAGCGAAAGAATTCTCTCGTCGCTGTTCTTTTGATGTCCTCTAAAAAATATGGATCACCCCGATGAAATTGATGTATTTTATTAACGGTAGCGAGGCGAGCGCCGCCGGGATTCGCGCCCGCTCTCTCGCGCGCTGGCTTCCCCCGGATTGGCAGATCCGATTTCTCTATCGATCGACCCCGAAATGGAAAAGTATTCTCCCTTTTCTAGACGCGGCCCGACAATTCCGACCGGATATCATCTATGTCATGGATACGGCCTATACCGGCGTGTTAGCCGCTTACGCCGCGAAAAAACTCTTCGGTTGTAAATTTCTCACCGACACGGGCGACGCGGCCTATGAACTGGCGCGTTCCGCGGGGACGTATTCGCGGACTCAATTAACGTTAATCCGCGCGATCGAGGAGTTGGCGACGCGGGAATCGGACTACCTGATCGTGCGGGGAAGCTATCACGAAGATTGGTTGAGAAAACAAGGGATCGAGAAAGTCGAGTTTATTCCCGACGGGGTGGATACGGGGGAAGTCGAACCGGTGGACACGACCGAATTCAAGCGGGAACTCGGTCTGGAGAAAGCGCGGCTCGTGGTGGGGATGGTGGGAACGATGGAATGGTCGGCGCGACATCGGATGTGCTACGGCTGGGATATCGTCGAGGCGCTGACCTTCCTGCGGGATCTGCCGATTCACGCGTTACTGGTGGGCGATGGTAACGGCCGGGCGATTTTAGAAGAGCGGGCGCGGGAGTTGGGAGTGAGCGATCGAATCGTCTTTACCGGTCGCGTTCGGTACGAGGAGCTACCCCGCTATCTCTCGCTCATGGACGCGTGCGTGTCCACCCAGTCCAACGATCGGGTCGGTATGGTCCGAACCACGGGAAAACTGCCCCTCTATCTCGCTTTCGGTAAATACGTGATCGCCACCGACGTGGGCGAGGCCCGGCGGGTTCTACCGGGAATCGGTTGTCTTCTCCCCTACGAGGGAGTTCGCGACGATACCCATCCGGCGCGGTTGGCGGCCCGTTTGCGGGAAGCGCTCGATCGACCGGAACGGTTAGCGGTCGCGGAAGCGGCCCGTCGGGTCGCGAGAGAGAATTTCGATTACCCGATGTTAGCGTCACGCGTGGAAAAAGTCTGTCGCGATCTGGTTCGCGAGTGAATTGATATGAACGATCTCCCTTCGGCGGCCCGCATTTCCTGTATCGGGATCGGTTGGTTTCCCCGCTCTCCGGGGGGACTCGATCGCTACGTCTACGAACTGACCCATCATCTGGCGAGAGAAGGCGACGCGGTGGAATTATGCGGGGTGGGGCTACCGGATACCCCGCTCGATACCCCGGTGAAACTGACCGATCTCGCCGCTCCCGATCGCCCCCTCTGGCAGAGATACCGCTCGGCCCGGGCGAATTTCCGCCCCGTGTCCGGCCGGGTGGACGCGATTAACGCCCATTTCGCCCTCTACAGTTTCCCCCTATTGGACGAGTTCCCCCGCGAGATCCCGGTAACGTTCACCTTTCACGGGCCCTGGGCGCTGGAAAGTCAACGCGAGGGAGCGGGACGGCTCGAAGTTCTCGTCAAGGAATGGATCGAACGGGCGGTCTACCGGCACTGCGATCGATTTCTCGTTCTCAGTAAAGCCTTCGGCGCGATCCTCCACGAGCGCTACCGGGTTCCCGCTCGCAAGATCCACGTCATTCCGGGGGGAGTGGATACCGATCGATTCCGGCTCGACCGGTCCCGCGAGCAGGCCCGTCAATTATTGAACTGGCCGCTCGATCGATATATTCTCTTCACCCCCCGTCGTCTCGTGCGGCGAATGGGTCTCGATACCCTCCTCAACGCCCTCGCCGGAATGAGAGCGCGCTACCCCGACCTCTGGCTGGCGATCGCCGGGAAAGGCCCCGCCCGCGCCGATCTAGAGCGTCAAACGCGGGAATTATCCCTAGAAAATCACGTCCGTTTCCTCGGCTATGTACCGGAGGAACAACTATCGATCGCCTATCAGGCCGCCGATCTAACCGTTCTGCCCAGTCAATCCCTCGAAGGGTTCGGTCTGGTTCTCGTGGAATCCCTCGCCTGTGGTACTCCCGTACTCTGCACGCCGATCGGCGGGATGCCGGAAGTGATCGCCGGTTTCTCCCCCGAATCGATCACCGTTTCGGCGAGCGCCACGGCGATCGCGGCGCGGCTGACGGCTTTCCTGGACGGGGAGATCGCCCTACCGTCGCGGGAATCGTGCCGGGAACACGCGGTCGCCAATTTTAGCTGGACGAACATCGCGCCGCGGGTACGGCAGGTTCTGCTCGCCCCGAAATTTTCCTAAATCGCCCCCGACGCGCTCTACCATCGATCGCCTATCCCGATGAAAATTCTCTTTCTCGATCAGAGCGGACAGTTAGGGGGGGCCGAACTCTGTTTAGCGGATCTGGCCGCTTTTTACGGCGATCGCTGTTCGGTCGGTTTACTCGCGGACGGAACCTTTAGAACGTTTTTAGAACATAGGGGGATAGCCGTTCGCGTTCTCCACGATCGCCCGATCGCGGTTCGTAAGGATAGCGGTTGGCTACGGGGCATCACCGGCGGCCTGTCCCTGTTGCCGACGTTTCTTAAAACCGCCCGACTCGCCCAAAAACACGATCTTCTCTACGCGAATACCCCGAAAGCCCTGATCGCGGGATCGATCGCCGCCTCTCTCGCCCGTCGTCCCCTGATCTACCATCTCCACGATATCCTGAGCGCCGAACACTTCAGTCCCGCGAACCGCGCGGCGATCGTCGCGCTGGCGAATCGTTTCGCCTCCCTGGTGATCGCCAATTCCCGCGCCACGGAAACGGCTTTTCGCGAGGCCGGGGGAAAGGTCGATCGGGTGGCGGTGGTGTATAACGGGTTCGATCCGGGACGGTACGAGGTTCCCGACGCGGAAATCACCCGATTACGGCGAGAGATCGCCCCGGACGGACAGTTTATCGTCGGGCATTTTAGCCGGTTATCTCCCTGGAAAGGACAGGATGTACTATTGGACGCGCTCGCCCGCTGTCCGGAAGAGACGATCGCCCTCTTCATCGGCTCGGCACTGTTCGGCGAGGATGAGTACGTGAATCGATTACACGAGCGGGTTTCGCGTCTGGGGCTGGAAAAACGGGTTAAATTCCTGGGATTCCGGGAGGATATCCCGCGTTTAATGGCGATCTGCGATCTGATCGCCCACACCTCGACCGCGCCGGAACCTTTCGGCCGGGTGATCGTGGAGGGAATGCTCGCCGGTCGCCCGGTCGTGGCGGCCGCGGCGGGTGGGGCGATCGAGTTAGTCCAACACGACGAGACGGGGTGGCTAGTTCCCCCGCGCGATCCGGAGAAACTCGCGGAAACGATCTCGCTGTGCTATCACCGTCCGGATCTCGCGGGAGCGATCGCCCGACGGGCGCGGGTTCACGCCTCGCGACAGTTCGATCGGACCGCGATTAACCGACAGATCGATCGACTGCTCGATCGGGTCTCGCGAACTTTTTACCCTTAATTTTCGGCGGTACGGGTAAACGTATCCGTCCATCTTTTCCCCGCTCTTTACGATCGGCGATTTTTACCCTCGATCGATCCCCCCGTACCTCATCGTTTCCCCAAAAAGCGGTCTCGCCGATTATCGCCAAATCCTCACCCTCTTTCTAATTCAAAAATTTAAAAGTCATGAAAACACTTTCAATAAGATCGATCAATTCAGAAGTCTTTTTTAGGCTTTTATTTGTTGCCTTACTATTCGTCGCCGCGCTAATCACGATCAGCCAAATTATTTCCAATTATTATAATTACGGCGCGGAGTCAATTAATTTTGTCTCCCTGTCGCGGCTCTCTCGCTCTCAAGTTTACGTGAGCGATATAACCGAACTGCCTTTATTGATCAGTTCCTATAGCCCGATGTTATTCGGCTTGTTATACCCTCTACTTAAAATATTCGGCTTACAGACCATCCCGGAAGTTGTTTCGCTCGGGAGGATCTTTATCTTATTCCTATTCTTGCTCTTTCTAGCGATCGAGAATTTTTTCTTTAAAAAATATTTTCCAAAATACTACAATCTAGGAATATTTCTCTTCTCCTCGCTCTGGTTTTTTGTATTATTTCCAGGAGACATTCTCTCGTTAAAACCGGATTTCCTCGCTTTCCTTTTTGAATTTTTAGCCTTTGCCTATTTTTACCGAGCGTATTTCGAGTTACCGAAAAAACCGATCGATTTTTATCTATCACCGATCTTCGCCGGTTTTGCCGTCGCCGCTAAACTCAACACGCTGGGAGTCTTTTTCGGAATCGTAACGTTTCTAATCGCGGTCAGAAAATTTAAAGGTGCGTTACTATACAGCCTCGTAACTACCGCGACCGTCCTTTGCTTTTTTCTGATTTTCTCTTGGCAGTTAGGAGAAAGATTTATTACTGGAGTTCTCGTCAGTACAAAGACCATCCCCCCTCTCGGAATCGATCTCGTAAATCAGATTGTTAGCCTACCTCAAAAAGTCTTCTATCCTTACGTTCTCTTTTATTTACTGGTCGCGATCGGATTATGGATTCTTTTTAAGGATAATGTTCAAAAAAGCCTGCTCTTTGGTTCTTGTTTGGGAGCCTCTTTTCTCCTGGCCACTATGGGACAGGTCAAGGTGGGCGCGTTTTTAAATTATTATTTTGGCTTTTTTACCCTCGCCCTCATCCCGGTATCGATCGCGATAAAATATCTTTTCCAAGCGGAAAGGTCGAGTTTTTTAATCCGACCTTTACAGATCGTACTGGCTTTCTATATTCTCTTCAATATCTTGCAGGCTTTACTATTCCCCGGCGCGGTCTTTTTAAATTTCCTCAAAAATTATCCCTATGAAGAAGCACGAGCTTATATTCAAGAAAACTATCCCGATGGCTACGTGTATACCGCGGAATCGGATCATCCTGCCCCCTTACACTTTTTAGATAGAACCCTCCTCGGTCCCTGGGCGGAAACACAACTCAATATTGTCCCCGCTTTCCATCACTATATTCCCGTGATTCGAGAGAAGTTGTCACGATACCGTTTTTCCGTAGCGGTCAAACTAGGCTCCGGATGTGAAAATTGGCGACCGTCCGGGATTTTCTTCGAGGAAACAAAGCACCTCGAACATTTGCAGAAAAAAATCAAGAAAATTTGTATTTTTAGCGATCGCTAAAAATTTTCTCTTTTAAATTCTTCGCGCGGGCGAAGGAGAAATTTAGAAAGAGAGAGCGACTTTCTCGATTCTAGCGGTAGTAATCCCATTTTTCAAAAAACCAGACAGACTTCCCGGTACGGGGAGAAGGTTAACGGGGAAAGGGAAAAGGTAGACGGGATCGGCCTTTCCCCTTTTCCCTTTATAAATTCAGCCGAGAATTCCTATGAAAAATTCCATGATTTTAGTCGTCGGTGGGGCGGGCTATATCGGTTCCCATGTCGTTTTAGCCTTACAAGAAGCGGGTTATCCGGTACTGGTTCTCGATAATCTCGTCTACGGTCATCGGGATCTGGTGGAAGAGGTTTTACGGGCGAAGTTAGTGATCGGGGATATCGGCGATCGATCCCTGTTGAGAGATGTCTTCGCGACCTATCCGATCGGGGCGGTTCTGCATTTTGCCGCTTACGCCTATGTCGGGGAATCGGCGATCGATCCGGGAAAATACTATCGCAATAATGTCGCCAATACCGTCACCCTTTTAGAGGCGATGAGAGAGGCCGGGGTCGATCGACTCGTCTTTTCCTCCACCTGCGCGACCTACGGTATCCCCGACCTCGTGCCGATCCCCGAAAACCATCCCCAACAGCCGATCAACCCTTACGGGGCTAGTAAATGGATGGTAGAACGAATCCTCGCCGATTATCACGCCGCTTATCGCTTAAATTACGTCTGTTTCCGCTATTTTAACGCGGCGGGAGCCGATCCCGAGGGAAGGCTCGGCGAGGATCACGACCCGGAAACGCACCTGATCCCCCTCGTCCTCCAAACCGCGTTGGGACAGCGGGACGCGGCGCGGGTTTTCGGAACCGATTACCCCACCCCCGACGGGACCTGTATTCGCGATTTTATTCACGTTCGCGATCTGGCCGACGCGCACGTCGCCGGTTTGGAATATTTACTCCGCGGCGGCGAGAGTACGGTGTTTAATTTGGGGAACGGGAACGGTTTCTCCGTCCGGCAGGTGATCGACACCGCCCGACGGGTGACGGGAAAATCGATCCCGGTGGTGGAGAGTCCCCGTCGTCCCGGCGATCCGCCGATTCTGGTGGGAGAGGCGGACAAGGCGCGGCTGGTTTTGGGATGGACTCCCCACTATAGCGATCTCGAATCGATCGTCACTCACGCCTGGCGGTGGCACTGTCAGCGTCACGGGTGATCGAGCGGCGTTTTCCCCCGCTAGAGTGGATTCGAGGCCGGAAAATCCCGGTTCCTCGGTTCCCCCTCCCGCTCACGTTTTTTTAGAGTCTTATTTAGTTTCGATCCGATCGCTATCTTCTGTCCAAGTATTGGTAGATTTTACCAATATTCTCCCTCCCGAGATACGTCTTACGGGGGATCTTTTAAAAACCAGTGTCGAAAGATAGATGATCTTTTTTTTCACCTTTCGGTGCTAGGGTGATCGACCGTAACCATCTACACCTAGCCTCCGATGATTTATCTCTCTATTTCGATCGCTAGATCCCCTTAGCGATCGGGAGATTTACGGTGAAAGAAAAGAACGATCGAACCTCGATTCAATCCGTTCTCGCGAGACCCGCTCCCGTAAATCTATGCAAATTGTCGCCCCTGAATGCCCGAAGTTCGACGCTTTCGCCCGCCCCCCCGCGATCGTATCGACACGCGCGCGCTCGAAGAAACGAATTCTATCCGAACATCCTATGAATCCTGAATCCGCGACAGTAGCGGGAGATCTCTCCTCCTCGCCGAATAGTCTTGTCTTCTTGTCACCTACCGTCAAAGATCCCAACGATCTCCTATCCGCCGTCTCCCCCGACTCGAAAGTGTTCACGCTCGATTCCGGGCGCGATAGTGTCGAGCAGATTAGCGAGATTCTAGCGAAATATCACGATATTTCTAGCGTGAATATCCTCTCTCACGGGGAGCCGGGAACGCTCGATCTAGGGGCGACGCGCCTGAATACCGAGAATCTCGGCCGGTATCGAGACTCGATCGCCGGTTGGTCGAAATCCTTGACCGATTCCGCCGATATCCTGCTCTACGGTTGCAATATCGCCAGCGGGGAGCCGGGACCGGCCTTCGCCAACGCCCTAGCCACCCTCACCGGGGCCGACGTGGCGGCTTCCGACGATCTCACCGGGAACCCGCTCCTCGGCGGTAACTGGACGCTGGAGTTCCAGACCGGCCCGATCGAGGCGAAACCCCTACAGGCTAACGCTTACGGTTCCATCCTGCACGACGATTTCACGGAATTTCTCGATAAATTCAACCGCACCCATACCGCGGTCAAAGACGGTTCCTGGTTCGATCCCGCCACCTGGGGGGGGAAAGTTCCCGAGAGCGAGGCCGGCGTGTATATTCCCGAGGGAAGAACCGTTCTCTACAACGGGGAAAGTACCGCGCGCCTGAAAACCGTCCGGGTCGATGGGGCCTTAAATTTCGCGACCGATAAAAATAGTAGTCTGCTCGTGGACACGCTGGCGATCGCCCCGACCGGAAAATTAACGATCGGTACGGCCAATAACCCCGTTCAAGCCGATAAAACCGTCAATATCACCTTCCGGAGCGATACCCCGATCGATACCTCGATCGATACCAAACAATACGGGAAAGGATTGGTCAGCCACGGACAGGTAGAGATTAACGGGGCCGATAAACTCGATTACGTCTCCCTCGAAGGGGACGCGCGCGCCGGCTCTCGGGAACTCGTGTTAAGCCAGGCCCCGACCGGCTGGAAAGTCGGCGATCGAATTACCCTCGGCGGAACCTCCGTCAATCAGGACGGCAAACACACCGATAACACCCGTTTTCAGGATGAAGTCCTCACCATCACCTCGATTAACGGCAACCGGATCGGCTTTACCAACAACGATATCTCCTCCGGGGACAAAGCCGTTCTCCGCTTCGATCACCTGCGGCCCGAGAAATACGTCAAGGACTACAATCTGAAACTCTACGTCGCCAACACCAGCCGGAACGTGGCTTTCCAAAGCGAGGGGGGCGTGAATACCCCCATCCCGGAAAGAGGTCACGTCATGTTCATGGATAACCCGAGCGTGACGGTCAACAACGCCGGATTCTATAACCTGGGACGCACCGATAAAAGTCGGCCGATCGATGACATTGGCACCAATATCAACGGGAGCGCCGGCGGGGGAACCAACATTCGCGGTCGTTATCCCCTCCACATTCACCGAACGGGATCGGACGATATCAACGGTACCGCCGTCCATCTCTCCGGTAACGCGATCGTCGGGAGTCCGGGGTGGGGGATCGCGCAACACGATAGTAACGCGATCTTGGAAAACAACGTCGTTTTCGACGTGTTCGGCGCGGGGATTATGTCCGAGGCCGGAACCGAACTCGGCGCGTGGCGGAACAACATCACGATGAAAACCAAAGACGCGACCCCCGGAGAGTTTAACCCCGCCGAGGAAAGTCTCCAACTCAACTATGACATGGGACAGGAAGGCGATGGTTACTGGGTACAGGGAGCCGGACCCGGACTAGAGATCACCAATAACGTGGCGGTTAGTGCCGAGGGGGCCGGGATCGACTTCCACCAGTCCCGTTTCCCCGACCCCCGAGATAAGGCCGAACCGGGAGCCGCCAAGTTCGCGGTGAAGAATTTAGCGCCCGAACTCCGATCGAGCCTGAGTCAGCTAGGCTTAACCGAGGTGGATATCGAAGCCCTGCCGATCCGGAAATTCTCCAATTTTGAAACCTATAACTCCCGGATGGGGATGCACCTGTACTCGATCTCCCGCAACGTGGACGGGCAAGGGGCCGGGGATAATATGCACCACTATCAACTCGCCCTGAAAGAACGCTCTCGCGTGGAAAATTATAAACTCTGGAATATCTACTCTTCCGGGATTCTCCAGGCGTACTCCAGTCAGGTCGATCACGTGAACGGTTTGATCGTGGGAACCGACAGAGGTTCCACCAATTTCGGGATCTACGGGAATTCCTCGACGGTCAACCAACTCTACGATAATGTTCGGATCGAAAACTTCAGCACGGGAATGCGAGTGCCGGGGGACAATAAAACCGAAGCGCCGATCACGAATCCCGTTTCTCCTTCCCGCTTGGTCAACAGTTTTCTCGACAACGCCACGAATTTCTCGAATTTCGAGAGCCGGAACGTGCCGGATCAGGGATACCGATACCCGGACTATTTCCAGATCGTCAACACCACCTTCGCGAACTCGCCGGATAACGTCGCCCCGACGGCGAAATTTACTTCCCGAGCGGCCGGGGGCCGGGCCGTCACCCTCGACGCGAGCGGGTCCTTCGATCCGGACGCGGGAGTACCCACCGATACCTCGAACCAATCGATCGCCGCTTACGGTTGGGATTTCAACAACGACGGTAAAATCGACCAATTCGGCCGTCAGGTTAGCCATTTCTTCCCGGATCTCGGTGATAAAACCGTAACCCTGACCGTCTGGGACGAGAAAGGGAAAACCTCGACCGTATCGGCGACCGTTAACGTGGCGGAAACGGCCTACGACAATTTAATCGTCGATGGAGACTTTAGCGCCTCTTCCCCGTTTAATAAGGACGGTAGACCTTATCAAGAAGGGGTGAAAGATATCCTTTCCAATGCCTCCGCCGGTTACGGGTGGATCTCCCAACAGAGTCCGAACGATTCGAGTTATTGGAATCGGGCCGACGGGACGGCGGTACTGAACGGATACTCGGTCGGCAGTGGCGAGGGAGCGGAGGGGGCCTTGGGTCAGGTGATTTACGATGACTCGATCCGTCGCGGCCAACAACAGTTAAATTTCTCGGTGAAAAATACCGAGGGAACCGACGGCAATCCGAACAAGTTGACCCTGAAAGTCTGGGGGATTAACGGACAGTTTAAATGGGATAACGAGGGTCCCCATCAATTCGAGACCCTGCCCGCGCCGAGCGTTACCAAGTTAGCCGAGCGAACCGTCGGGGGAACCACCCAAGATTGGACGGACGTGAACCAGGCGATCGATTTCGGCAACGGCTATCAATTCATCCTCGTGCAGGTCGTCCCGGAAAATGTCGATCTAAACGAGGGGGATTCTCTCGCGATCGATAATCTCTCGATCGCCGGAGCCTCGGCCACCACCGCGTCCACGGCCACCATCAGCCACACCATCGCCGCCGCGACCGCCAGCCTTCCCGAAGGCAACAGCGGCGCGCGACCCCTCACCTTCACCGTCAACCGCACCGGGGAACTGACCAAGGCCAGTAGCGTCCACTACACGATCGGCGGGACGGCGGGCAACGGCAGTGATTACAACGGCATCGGCGGCACGAGCGGGGCGACCGGGCTGACGGGTACGGTGAACTTCGCCGCCAACGAAACCAGCAAGACGATCACCGTGAACGTCCTCGGCGATACGCTGGTAGAACCGGACGAAACGATTCAGATCACCCTCGACAAGCCCGCGGCCACCGGCGCCACGGCGAAGATCGCCACCGCTTCCGCGACCACCACGATCCGGAACGATGATACCGCGGCGACTCCTGCGGGAACGGGAAAAGGCCTTCGGGGTCAATACTTCGATAACAAAGACTTCACCGATTTAAAGCTGACCCGTACCGACGAGAGCGTGGATTTCAAATGGGGGACCGGTTCACCCGATCGACTCCTCGGCGCGGACACCTTCTCGACGCGCTGGACGGGCAAGGTACAACCGATGTATAACGAGGCGTACAAATTCCACGTCACCGGGGACGACGGGGTACGGCTCTGGGTCAACAACCAGCTAGTCATCGACGCTTTCCGAGACCAACCGGCGACCGAGTACGCGAGCGCGCCCATCCTGTTACAAGCCGGTCAACTCTACGATATCCGTTTGGACTACTACGAGAACAAAGGGAACGCGACCGCCCGTTTAGGCTGGTCTAGCGCCTCTCAAGCCAAACAAATTATCCCCAAATCGAGATTATACTCGTAGGCTACCGATCCGAACCGGTTAGCCGGGTTCGATCGAGCATCGAACCGGGAACAAGCGTGGGAAATATCGATCGATCTCTCGGCATCTATCTGGAGATCGATCTTTTTTATCTCGGGGTCTCGATGAAACAGCCGGCTATCAAGGGAGACGAACAACTCCCCCCGAAAGCGGCCCGGAAACTCGGGGTCTCCGCCAACGTGAGAGCCGATAGCGCCGGCCGGGAGTCCAGTGACACCTGTTTTTGCTCCCACGATCGGACTTTCTGGCGCGCGGTATCGAAAATTCGCTCGTAATTGCCGATCCGGATCTGGTAGGAAGTTTTCGGATCGAGCGCTTTCCAGAGGGGCGCGTAATCCTGGTAGGTTTTTAAATAGGCCGCTTCCGTTTTCGGGGCTACCGCGTCCGAGCCGAACAGGAATCGATCGGGGTATTTATTCAGAAGGTTCGCCCACGCTCGGGTGGTTTCCGGGTCTTTAATCACGTATTTCGCCACTTCATCCCAGGAAATATCGAAAACTACGTTATTGTAAGCCGGATCGCTCAAGATTTCCGCTAGATACTGTAAATGTTCCGGTCGGGGCGATATGGTGCGGCCTAGCCCCGTGTGCGCCCAGATAATCGTCGTTTTCGGGTGCGATCGGAATAAAGTTTTCAGATCGTCCAGATAGGCCGGTCGCGGGCCCGGCGCCGGTCGATTCGTGTCGATATCGCAGTGGATCAGCACCGCCAAGCCGATATCGCCCGCGAGCGAGAAAACGCGATTTAACGCCTCGTTTTTCAAGCTGGCCGTGTGTCCCGCTACTTTCGGACTGACGAACTCTTTATGAATCGTGAACTCGCCGATACCCGAAAAAACGCCGGGATAGATTTTCAGGACGCGTTTAATATGATCGGTCGCGTACATATCGGTGGGATTGAAACCGGTGATCATCGGGTCGAACCGTTTCCTCTGCTCCGGCGAGAGTTTCAGGTATTCGGTCGCGACGATCGCGTCCACGAAGGAGTAGTAATACAGTTCCGTATCCGAGAGTAGATAGTAATCCGGGCTTCGATCGCCATCGACGAAATAATCCCATTTCTGCTGGAGGGGAATGCCGAAAATCGCCACCCTACCCACCTTATCGCCCATCAGTTTCAGAAATTCCCCGATCGGGATACCCTCTTGAATGTAATTATCGAGATGGAAATGCACGTCATTCATGAGAACGCTATCCTGGTTCTCCCGCGGGTTCGCGTCACTTCTCGCCACGGTGGAAGATACGGGGAGAAGGGCGATCGAGGTGAGAGCGGAAGCGAGAAAAATTCGATAGAACTTCGATTTCAACATTCCGAAGGCTCCTTGCAGTCTTAAGCACCGAAAACGGCGAATATTTGCCACGAACATCGAATATTAGTCAGTCCGTCGCCATCGATCACCGGGACATTCCCGGCCCGCGAACGGCGAGGACGGGGGATCTCCCGATCGCTCCCGTAAACCCAATGAAAGATGAGAAAGAATATATCTTTCGGGCGATGATTCATTATATCCGCCCTAAATTGCCATCAAGACGCTTGAATTAGGAAAAATTCATCTTGTAAAACAAATATTCATACCGCCGAACGAGGGTTCACCCCCGCGAGCGCGGAAATTAACCGTTGATTCTCCGCCTCGGTACGGACGGCGACGCGAAAGTAATGCTCGCCGAGTTCCGGAAAGCTCAGACAATCGCGGATCAGAATCCGATGGTTCTTTAACAGGAATTCCTGGATAGGAAGACAGGAAGAATCCGATCGAACCAGGAGAAAATTCGCGACGCTCTCGAAAGGATACAAGCCGGGAAAACCCGCTAACGCTTGAAATAACCGCTCTCGCGTCGGCGCCAACCAGTTCCAAGCGCGTTGTTGGAAATCGGTATCCCGGAGACAGGCGATCGAGGCGACGGCCGCGAGGGTATTCACCGGCCAGGGATCGCGCCACTCGCGCCATTTCGCGAGACGATCGGGACGCGAGAGCGCGTAACCCAGCCGTAACCCCGGCAAGCTATAAAATTTGGTTAGGGAACGTAAAATGACCAGGTTCGGATATTTTTCCAGCAGGGGAATACAGGTTTCCTGACGTTCCGGCGGCAAAAAATCCATGAACGCCTCATCGATCACCACCAAATCGAAGCGATCGAGAAACGGTTCGATTTCCCGCGCCGTCCAGAGTTTCCCCGTCGGGTTGTGAGGGTTATTGAGAAGAAGTCCTCCCCCGGAAACGTCCGAGAGAGCGAGCGCCGCGAGATCGAGCGGATGCTCCCGCGTTCTCGCGCCGAAACCGTTTAACGCGCGCCGGTAATCCGCGAAAAAAGGAGCGAGTAGATGGGTGGTCGATCGTTCCGCGAGTTCCCGTCCCGCCCAGGTGAGTAGTTCCGCCACCCCGTTCCCCGGTAAGATCCACTCGATCGGTAGATCGTGATAGCGGGCGAGGGCGGTACACAGTTCTCGATAGGCCGGATCGGGATAGCGGACGAGCGAGTTCAGATGATCGCGAATGGCGGCCAGCGCGCTTTCCGGCGGGCCGAGAGGATTGATACTCGCCGAAAAATCGAGGATCGAGGAAGTGGGACAGCCCGCCAACGAGGCCGCCCAATCGAGATTCCCTCCGTGTTTCGGTCTAGTCAAAGGATGTACGGCGATCGAGACTCGCGCCCGCTTATTTGGGAGCGACTTTATCTTTGAACAGTTTCCCCGCGGAGAAAGCGGGAACTCTCGTGGCGGGGATTTCCATTTTATCGCCCGTTTTCGGGTTGCGTCCCTCCCGGGCCTGGCGTTCGCGAGCCTCGAAAGAGCCGAAGCCCACGAGCGTTACCTTATCTCCCTCGGAAACGGCATCGATGATCGTCTCGATAGCGGCGGTGAGAACGGCATCCGCTTGTTTTTTCGTGACCGAAGCCTTCTGAGCGATCTGATCGACTAATTCACCTTTATTCATTCGTTAACTCCTTAGTTTTGCCAGTTTTTCTGAGGTTCGTTTTTTTTCGCGAGCGAGTCGCTCGGGTTAGGTAGACGAAGCTATCCGGATTTAGATCCCGAAAGAATGGCTCAAATCCTGATAGGCTATGTGTTCCACTGCATTATTCTAAGCGCGATCCGTCCCGAAGGGAATCGCCGAAACCTTTAATTTATATGGATTCGCTCAATTTTTCACCCCCGCGCGGCATAGACCGGGAGATAAATCGGTACACGGGCGAGAGAAAACCCGATAAAAAGAGATATAATCGTATTCAAGGCGTTAAAAACCGATTTCACCCGAATATGTTCGAGAAGATCTACGAAAACGATTCCCCGATAATTGCCAGATTTTCGGGGGATTTTCGGGCTAGAGCCGTTAAAAAAGTTTACTGAAGCGAGTTTTCGTGAAAAATTTCCCCTCTTTCGGTCGGGGATTTTTATCCCCCCTGGAACTTATGATGTTTAAAAAGATTCAAAAAAGCAGGATTTAACTGGAAAGTTCGGTATCACTGTATATTCAGCGACAGAATCGCATGGTCATTTACTGCTATACCCTGGCCGGCCTAGGTAGGAGCTTGAGACGTTCACTGTTCATAACTTTTCTGGCAGGGATCGCGATTGTCTGCGGCATCGTACCGGAATTTTCTCGGTCTACGGCTCGACTTTGCTTTAACTCGTCCGCTTACACGCAGGATGTCACGGATGTCCAGATCAGAAGCTACGCTCGATCGGTCTTGGCGATCGAGGAAAAACGCCAACAGGCCTTTCAGGCGATATCCCGTATTTTAGGCAAAAATCCCCCTCAAATCGCCTGTGATCGCCGGGATAGTTTCCAGGCGCTCCCCGACGACGCGCGGAGGATCGCCGTAGATTACTGTAACACCTCGAAAAAAATCGTCGAGAATAGCGGCCTCACCCCCGCTCAATTCAACGCCATCACCGCCCGAGTTCGATCGGACGCGAACTTCAAAAAACGGGTTCAAGAGGAAATGATCCGGATTCAACGCTCGAAAAAGTAGAAAAAGTTCGGTAATTTCCCCGCGAGCCTCGGGGACGGGGATAGAATAAAAATGTTTTGCCCGGCCCTCGAATCTTTCGCTTTCATGCTAACCT
Source organism: Pannus brasiliensis CCIBt3594 (assembly GCF_036688125.1). NCBI lineage: Bacteria > Bacillati > Cyanobacteriota > Cyanophyceae > Chroococcales > Microcystaceae > Pannus > Pannus brasiliensis. Next base: position 23,456 of record NZ_JBAFSM010000003.1, read on the forward strand.
TTACCGAGCGTCTCCCCCCCCGCGATACCGCCAGTCTTCCCCCCCCGTCCGCCGTTCTTTTCAGTCTTTCCCTCACGGCCGGAGAGCGCGCCCGCAGTCGCTACCGTCTGGAAAGTCCCGAGGGTTTCGCGCTCTGTTTCCGTTTGCCCCGCGGCACGATTCTCCAGGACGGCGATTTTGTCCGGGCGGAAAACGGCGAGATCGTGCAGATCTTCGCCAAACCCGAACCCGTGATCACCGTTACCGCCCATTCCCCCCATTTACTCCTGAAAGCCGCCTATCACCTGGGCAACCGTCACGTCGAACTAGAGATCGCGCCCGATTATCTACGTCTCGCCCCCGATCCCGTCCTCCAGGCGATGCTAGAGGGCTTAGGGCTGGAAATTACCGAGGAAATCGCCCCTTTTAAGCCGGAGATCGGCGCGTACCAACATTACCACGAACTCGAAGAAAGCGGACGCGGACAGGATTAGGAGGCAGGAGGCAGGAGTCAGGAGGCAGGAGTCAGGAGGCAGGAGGCAGGAGGCAAGAGAAAGATTTTAGGGTGGATTACGCTCCGCTAATCTACCAAAAAGACACAATTTCCCGAATTCGAGTTTTTAAATTGAGCGAAAATTTACTTGACAAAAAAGAAATTCTATGCTTATTGCAGTTAGCCAGTTCTACCCTTCCCGTCGGGGCCTATAGTTACTCCGAGGGATTGGAAACGCTGGTAGAACGGGGTGTGATAAGCGGCGCGGAGACGTTGGGCGATTGGTTAGGTCGATCGCTCGCGCGCGGTTCGATCCGCGTGGAAACGGCGGTTTTACGGCGAGTTTATCATTGTTTTCGCGCCGGGGATCTGGCCGGGGTGACGCGGTGGGATGCCTGGCTATCGGCGACGCGGGAAACGGCGGAATTACGGCAACAGAGCGCGCAGATGGGTCGATCGCTTTTAAAATTATCGATCGAGCTACACCCGGATTTAACCGTACCCTTCGCCGACGGGTGTAACTACGCCACCGCGTTCGCCATCGCCGCGGTAACTTGGGAAATTTCCGAGGAAACGGCGATTTTAGGCTATCTTCAGAGTTGGGCGAGCAACCTGATCACCGCGGGAGTCCGGACGATTCCCCTCGGACAAACCGCCGGACAATCGGTGTTATTAAAATTACAACCGCGTTTACTCCGGGCTACCGAGGAGATTTTACAACTGCCGGACGATCGCTTAGAAAGTTGGAGTTGGGGCTTGAGTTTAGCGAGTATCGCCCACGAAACCCAGTATAGTCGTCTATTTCGTAGTTAAGGACGGGGGCGATCGCTTTCGTGGAGATGGCGGGAGATCGATCGAGTAAAATGAACGTATTCGGACGGGATAAAAAACGATGGATACGGTAGTTTTAAATCTAGATTCGGTGAATCTGACAGACGATCAATTTTATTCTCTCTGTCAGGTCAATGAAACTTGGAAGCTAGAACGGAACGCGAGGGGAGAACTTTTAATTATGCCACCGATCGGCGGAAAAAGCGGACAGAGAGAAGCTGACTTGATCGCGGATGTTACGCTCTGGAATCGTCAGAGTAACGCGGGCAAGGTGTTTAGTTCCTCGACAATTTTTCGCTTACCGAATGGAGGCGATCGATCGCCCGATGTAGCGTGGATTCGACGGGAAAGATGGGAAGCGTTGAGCGAAGAGGAACAGGAAAAATTTCCGCCTTTATGTCCCGATTTCGCGATCGAGTTACGTTCGCGAACGGATTCTCTAGAAGCTTTGCGGGAGAAAATGCGCGAATATCTGGCGAGCGGTTTACGATTGGGTTGGTTGATTAACCTGCGACAACAACAGGTAGAGATCTACCGGCCGGATCGATCGATAGAAACGCTCGATTTACCCGCGACGTTATCGGGAGAGGAAGTTTTACCCGGATTCGTTCTGGAACTACCGAGATTTTCTTGAATTTTCCTCGCTTGCTTAACCCGAACTGACGGTTAATTACGAGAAAATTCTACCGGGGTTCGTTCTGGAACTGCCGAGGTTTTCGTGAATTTTACTCGCTATCGACGATCTCGAACCCGATCGATCTCTCTTTCCGAAAGTCATACGTGAAGTGATCGACGACATTCGTATCGCTTAATTCGAGATTATAAAAATCGATAAATTCTTCATCGAATAACGGGCCGGCGTGCCAGGTTCCCACTTCTAATTTAATAAAACAATCCCCCGGAATCCGAAAAACGGTCAATCGATCGAGATCCGGTTCCGGACTTTCTGACGGTGGCGCGACCCCCATAAACCATTCTTTTCCCCCCAGAGAACCGAGACACTGAGTACACTGACTATGACGGGTAATCCGGGAAAATTTCCGCCCCCGCGTGTGTAAACGCATGATATAAAAACGCGGTGTCCCCCGGTTCAATTCGAGGCGAGCGTCCTCGTTATCGAAGGGTTTTCCGTCCTCGGAGGGCGCGATCAACTGTCCGTAGGGACGGAAATCCTCGACGGTAATCGGTCGCGCCGGAATCAGTTGGAGATCGATCGATGGATTCATAAAATTACAACCTCCCGTTACAACATCTTCCAACGCGACGCGCTAGAAACCGCCGGATTTTTCCGAATCATCGATCTCGATCACTGCTGGCTAACACTAATCGGGGTTCCGTCGCGGAGATTGAGAATCTGGTCGATCGCGATCCGGTCTCCCGCTTTCACCCCGGAGAGTACCTGATAGGCTTGCCCTTGAATCGTCCCCACTTGAATGGGAACCTGTCGGACGACCAGACGCGATCCGGTGGTTTCCGCGGGCGTTGTCGTGTCTTTTTTCGCGTCTTTTTTCACGTCCCGCTGACCTTCCCCCGGTTTTTCCTCCGCGGCCACGAAGACGAATTTCTGGGTGCCGACGCTGGTAATCGCCTCGGTCGGGATTAAAAGCCCCGGTTTGCGATCCCAGATCACGCGGACGCGGGTGTACTGCCGGTCGCGTAAACTACCGTCGTTGGGGAAGGAGAATTTCACCAGTACCGATTGCGTGTCCCGCGAGACGGTGGGGGAGATGTAGGTGACTTGACCTTTTACCCCCGCGGAACCGTCTTTCTCGATCGTTTCCACGGGTAATCCCACCCGTAGACGCGATTGTAATTCGACCGGGATCTGCACGTTGAGATCGAGAACTTTATTATTGGTCAGGGTGGTTAATTCGCCCCCCACGGGAATGAAATCACCGACCTTTAACTGGTTGAAATCGCCGACCACGCCATCGATCGGCGCGACAATGGTATTAAACCGCAAATCCTGGCGGGTCGCGCCTAATTGCCCCTCGGCGTTGGCGATATCGGCTTTCCGGCTATTGACCGTGGCCAGCGCCGCCGCTACCTGTTCCTGGGAAGCCGACTCATTCCGGATCGCCACGTTTAACGCTTCTTTAGCGGCCTGTAGGCTCGCTCGGGCCGCCTCTACCTGTTGCCGGGCCGCGTCGCGATCTTGGGTGGCGGCGTTTAGTTCCGCTCGGGCCGCCCGGATGGTACGGGTTTTATTATCCAATTCCTGTTGCGATTGCGCCCCTTCGCGAACGAGAAATCTCGATCGCTCGTAATCTTTCTGGGCTAGATCGAGATTGGCTCTCGCTCTCTGTAAATCCGCTTCCCGAGAACTCAGCGTCGCCTGTTGGGTTTTAACGGTCGCTTCCGCGTTGGCCACCCCGGCCCGGCTTTGGGCGACTCGGGAACTTTCCGCGCTCGCTTGGGCTTGTTGTTGTCGGTACTGCGCTTCGGCGGTCACGAGATTCGCTTTCGCCGCGTTCATCTGTCCGATGCCCGCGTTGACCTGTTGTTGTTGCTGTTCGGACGTGAGTTGGGCGATTTTCTGCCCTCTTTTTACCTGGTCCCCTTCTTTCACGTAAATTGTCTGAATTCTGCCCTGTACCCGCGGGGCGACGGCGACTCTCTGCCGCGCTTCTAACGTTCCCACGTACTCGCTACTATCGATTAATAAGTCTCTCTCTAACGTTTGCAATTTGACCGGGATCGCGGGTGGGGCCGTGGCTTTCGGCGCTTCGGGAGCGCACCCACCGACCAGAAAAGAGAGCGCGATCGACGTTCCGAAAAATCCTGAAAAGCCAACAGATCGTGTATTCATCGTTCCAGTAAAACGCTTTTAAAGTAAAGAAATGTTAAGCGGCGAGAGAGATTCAGGAGGGAAGAAAAGCGATCGGTTATTTTGTCTCTTTAATTGTATCGAACCGGAGAGATTTGGGACCGGTTCGTAGTGTCGGGACGGAGGGGGTAGGGGAACCCGAGGAGGGGGAGAGATAGGGAGAGGGAGAGGGGAAAGGAGCGGGGGAGGGTGGGGCGGGAACGATGTTACAAGTTACCAACCGTTGCGCGAGGGTGGTATATTCTAGACGCGCGCCGGAGATCTGGTATTCCGATCGCAGGCTAGGGAGATGACCGCGGGGCGCGTCGAGGGAGTAATCGAGATTTTCTTTGAAAATAATCCAGTCATTGCCTTTTCGCCAGCCGACCCGATCGCCGAAAACCTGATAGTTCTCGATCGCGACCAACCGCCCCGGTTTATTACCCGTCTCGATAAAGATCTTGTACTGGGGACTGAAACCGAAACGACCGTTCGACGCTTCTTTCCAGAGATTATCGATCGTTTGTAAATCCCAACAGGCTAATTTTTGTAAATCTTCTAGAGTGAACCAGCCCTGACGCTCCCGCCCGGTCGCCCGCAAGATCAGATCTCGCGTCATATCGTTGGCCTGGCGCCATTGTTGTCGCTTCAGGAGATTCTGTAACCCGGCGTAATCGATGCCGGTGGTCGGGGATACGAGAGGGGTAGACGCGGGTTGAGAGACCGTCGGGGCGATCGAACCCAGGGATAGAGCGATCGACAGTAAGACCGTAAGTGTAGGCGAACCTTTTCTCATAACCCGTATCGATTAGCCTGAATAAATGGACGCGAAGAAATCCTAGAATAGCATAGACGAAATTTTGTCGCTTTTGAATTACCCCCGACCGGTATGGCTTTTACTTGGACTCGCAATCATATTTTAGGTTTGGCGGATTGGCAGGGCGAGGAATACCGAACCCTCCTACAAACGGCCTCCAGTTTCCGGGAAGTTCTCTCGCGACGCACGAAAAAAGTCCCCGCGCTTCAGGGACAGGTGGTGACGAATCTATTTTTTGAACCCTCGACGCGCACCCGAAGCAGTTTTGAACTGGCGGCCAAGCGCCTTTCGGCGGATGTTCTCAATTTCGCGCCCGGCAGTTCCAGTCTCACCAAAGGGGAAACGATTCTCGATACGGCGCTGACTTACGTGGCGATGGGAACGGATATTTTCGTGATCCGCCACGAGCGGGCCGGGGTTCCGGACACGATCGCCGCGGAGATGGATCGCCTAGAATCGGGAGTGAGTATCCTTAACGCGGGGGACGGACAGCACGAACACCCCTCCCAGGCGCTTCTCGACCTCTTTACCCTCTGCTGTCTCCTCGATGACGAGCATCCGCGTTTAGAGCTTTTAGAGGGCAAAAAAATCGCCATTGTCGGGGATATTTTACATTCGCGGGTCGCTCGATCGAATATCTGGAGTTTAACCGCGGCGGGAGCGGAGGTGCATCTCGCCGGGCCGCCGACGCTGTTACCGAAATATTTCGAGGCTTTCGACCGGGGCGATCGCCCCGGGAAATTATTCCTACACTGGGAGTTAGAACCGGCGCTAGAAAAGGCCGATTTCGTGATGACGCTACGACTCCAAAAAGAACGCATGACCGCGAATCTTCTCCCCAGTCTCCGCGAGTATCATCAACGTTTCGGCATCACCCGGCAGAGATTGAAAATGTGTAATTCGGGGGCGCGGGTACTACATCCGGGGCCGGTCAATCGCGGGGTAGAGATCAGTTCGGATCTCATGGACGATCCGCGGTTCAGCCTGATCTCGCAACAGGTAACGAGCGGGGTCGCGGTACGGATGGCGCTGTTATATTTAATCGGCAATTTAAAACAGGAGGCGGGCTAATAAGCGTGGAATTCAAAAATTGTCCCGTGGTTAGGGAGTCAGGAGTCAGGAGGCAGGAGCCAGGAGGAAGAATTTTACCGTTTATCCGTCCGTATCCCGGTTAGAATTCAAGAAAATCGGTGTAAGAGCGGGGAATTCGCGGAAGGTGATCGCTAACAATACGCTCTCTTCAAAAAAATCCCCATCCCGATCGGAAACGACGAAAAAAGGGTGGAACCCGTCCACCCTCTCGCGTTGATTAGACCTCGAAGATTTTGGAGGGAAATTATTCTATATTTCTCCTCCTAACTCCTGACTCCTAACTCCTAACTCCTAACTCCTGCCTCCTGGCTCCTGACTCCTGACTCCTGACTCCTGCCTCCTGTCTCCTGACTCCTGTCTCCTGTCTCCTGCCTCCTGCCTCCTGCCTCCTGCCTCCTGCCTCCTGCCTCCTGCCTCCTGCCTCCTGACTCCTGACTCCTGACTCCTCCCGATTATCGGTTCGCGGTGGTATCGATCGCTTTAATCTCCTCCTGTACCTTGCGTTGCTCGCGATTTAACTGCTTTTTCACCGGTTCCGGGAGTTGATCCTGTTTTTTCATCGCCCGATTGTAGTAATCTAGGGCTTGTTTGAGAGAATCGGCATTTTTGGCTTTATTACCCTGATTCCGAAGGATCTGACCCTTGAGGTACAGTAATTCCGGATTTTCGGGAGTGGCTTTCAGCGCGTTATCGATATACCGCAGGGCCGCGTCGTAGTTTTTCTCGTCGCGATAGGCCAGCGCGATCCCCCGATCGACGAGATAATCGGGACTAGCGTACTTTTCCAGGCGCTCGCGGGCCTGATCCGGACTGGCGAAAGGTAAATTCACCGCCAGCATCAGATCCATATACCCCTTGAGTAAATTCAACTCCGGATCGGTCGCGCCTAATTTTTCCGCGTTATCGAGATATTGAAACACTTGTTGCAGTCGGGGTAATGCCGAAACCGGCCCCTCGGTTTGAAAAACGTAAGTCCCCTCCAGAAAACTGCCCACCGCGAGATAGAGATTCGATCGCATGGGATCGATCGATTGCAATCCCCGCGCCGCGGCCGTGGTTTTCTCGGCGTAGGTTTTCAGCGTTTCCCAGTCCTTATCGGTGTAAGCGAGAGACGCGCGCATCGCGTGGGCTAACGGTTCGTTCGGTTCCTTTTCCGTCGCCTCGGTCACCAATCTCTTCGCGTCGGGATAATTGCCATCTTTAAAAATCGCGTTAAAAGCGGCCTCGGTTTTATCGCCGATCGGTTTCGGATTCGTCTTGCGGAAAGGATCGCCCGCGAACGCGGGATTCGTTAAACCGCCGACGAGCAGAGTCGTCACCAGAGAGACACCGAGCGCGATTTTTTTCGTCAAACGTATCCTCACAACCATAATCGAGAATCTCCAAAAGAAGCGATAAAATCTGTCACAATGGAAACGAGTATCAAGACCGAACCGGTCGTCATAACCGCGTTAAATGCTTTCCCTACAAAATGTCGTCTACCACCCTCCCGCTACCGTTACCCCGATCCTTCAGGGGATTAATCTGGAATTGGCCCCGCGAGAATTAGGATTGATCGTCGGCCCCAGTGGTTCCGGAAAAACCACCCTTTTGGAAATTCTAGCAGGGTTTGCCGATAAAACCGGGGGATCGATCTACTGGCGAGAGCAAGAATTATCGGTTCTCAGCTTACAACAGCTAGGGGGGATCGTTTTCCAGTTTCCCGAGCGCCATTTTTGCGGGAAAACGATTTTAGAAGAATTACGATTGGGACACCCGGAAATCGGGAGCGATCGCATTACCGACGCGTTAAAAGAAGTCGGTCTCGACGATATCCCCCTCAACACCTCCCCCCACGATCTCAGCGGGGGACAACAACGGCGCCTCTCCCTCGCGGTACAGTTAATCCGTCAACCGAATCTACTCCTTCTCGATGAACCGACCGCGGGACTCGATTGGTCGATGCGTCGTCAACTGGCGAAATTGTTGGCCAATCTCAAACAACATTGGACGCTGTTGGTAGTGAGTCACGACGCGGGAGAATTGATGAATATCGCCGATCGACAGTGGAAAATCGATCGGGGAAAATTACAAATCTTGAAATAAATGGAACATCTTCCCGAATTTTTCGATATCTGGCGCGATACCCTACAATGGCAACCGGACGAGGTTATCCAATCGCGATTCCGACAACTATTCGATCGCGTTTTAGAGGGCAATCAACGGCTAAATCTCACCCGGATTACCGAACCGCGGGAATTCTGGGAAAAACATCTCTGGGATTCCCTCTCCGGTCTAGCTTGGTTACAACGGGAGCGATCGGAATTCCTCGCGAAACCCCTCTCGGCGATCGATGTGGGAACCGGCGCGGGGTTCCCCGGTGTGCCGCTCGCGATCGTCTATCCCGATTGGAAGGTGACGTTACTGGACTCGACGCGCAAAAAAATCGATTTTCTCACCACCCTCACCGCGGAATTAGGTTTACAGAACACGCGAACCGTGGTAGGAAGAGCCGAAGCTGTCGGTAAAACGAAAGACCATCGATCGAGTTACGATCTCGTCTGTACCCGCGCCGTCGGTAACGCTTCCCTCTGCGCGAACTACGCTTTCCCGTTTTTAAAAGTCGGGGGAATCGCGATTCTCTACCGCGGTCTGTGGACGGAGGAAGAGACCGCCGCTTTAGAACCCACCGTCGCCGCTTTAGGCGGTAAAATCGAGAGAATCGAGGCTTTCCAGACCCCTCTTACCGGCGGGGTTCGTCACTGTATTTATCTGTCTAAACAGGAGGAAATCCGCGATCGATCGCTGAAATTGAAGGGGGCAGGAGGCGGAAGGCAGGAGATGGAAAGCGTGGAAAGTGTATTGTCAAAAGAAATTAACAATGAATAAGGTTATTTTTCGGATTTTAGCCGTTATATTGCTGTCGATCGCTCTAGTATTCCCAATATCCCCCGTTCTCGCCGAGAACGGGGCGCGACTGTTCGAGGTACATTGCGCGGGTTGCCATCCGAACGGGGGCAATATTATCCGACGGGGGAGAACCTTACAGATGAGAGATCTGAAAAAATTCCGGATGGACTCGGTGGAAGCGATCGGATTGATCGTCACCAACGGCAAAGGGGTAATGTCCGCATTCAAGGAGAAATTAACCCCCGCGGAGATCGAGGAAGTGGCTAGGTACGTCCTGCAAAGAGCGGGAGTGAACTGGGCAAAGTAACGGCGATCGTTTCCTCCCTCGGGGAAAACCTTTACAATAATATTTGTAAAGAAATATAAAGAATTATGAGCGATAAAGTCGTGCTGATCGTCGGGGCGACCGGTGGCATCGGATCGGCCCTAGCCCGAAAACTCGCGCCTACGGGGGCGAAATTAATTCTAACCGGGAAAAATCCCGAAAAATTAGCCGCTCTCGCCACGGAATTCCCCGGCGCGTTAACCGTTCCCACCGATATTACCGATCCCGAACAGGTGAACACGCTGATGGAGAAAATCGTCGCGACCGCCGGACGACTGGATGCGCTGGTGAACGCGGCCGGCGCGGGGGTGATGAAGCAGTACAACAAGATCGCGCCCGAAGATCTGGACAGAATGCTCGATTTGAATCTAAAAGGGAGCTTTTACACTTCTCAAGCGGCGGCTAACGTGATGAAGGACAATCGATCGGGCCATATCTGTAACGTGGTGGGAATTCTGGGGAAATACCCGATGGCGATGGCCGCCGCTTACTGCGCGTCGAAATACGGGGTTGTCGGTTTTAGCAAATGTCTCGCGGACGAGGTAAAACGCTACGGGATCAAGGTAACGTTATTTTATTTCGGTGGGGTCGATACGCCTTTCTGGGACGAGGTAAGTTTGAAGGTGGATCGATCGAAGATGTTAAACGCGTCCACCGCGGCCGACGCGATTTATTTCGCCCTAACCGCCGAACCGCAAGCCGTCCCCACGGAAATCACCATCCAGCCGGAAAGTCATTTATTTCTGTGATCGATCTCGAATCCGGAAATTCGATCGCTCCTTTACCATAACGTCGATCGATTTTCCGCTCCTGCCTCCTGCCTTCTGACTCCTATATCTATGCACATCGATTATATTCATTTCTACGTTCCCTCCGCGGTAGAGTGGCGGGATTGGTTCGTTCGGGTTATGGGATTTCACTCGATCGCCGGGGGGAGAAACGATCACACCGCGACGGAAATCGTCGGTAATGGATTCGATCGATCCCGTCCGGAAAGCGTCATTTTCGTTCTCTCTTCCCCGCTCGATTCGAGTAGTCCCGTAGCCCGATTTCTCGATACTTATCCTCCGGGGGTAGTCGATGTCGCTTTCTCGGTAACGGATTTAGAAAAGTTTGTATGGGAACATTCTCTAGAGGGACAAATTAAAGAATTCAATTTTCCCGACGGGAGAATGAAAACCCTATCGGTGAGAAGCATCGCCGATTTTCAGCACACCTTTATCGAGCGTCACGGTGAGACTCCGATTTTACCCGATATTTTCATAGAAAGCTCTTCAATCAAACCGATTGCCAGTACCGATTTTATCGGCATCGATCATATCGTGCTAAATGTTTTTCAAGGAGATTTAGAAAAAACGGCGAATTGGTACGAGAAATATTTAGGCTTTCAAAAAAAACAAAGATTCACGATCAAAACCGCTCGATCGGGTTTATACTCTCAGGTGATGGTACACCCGGAAAGCGGCGTACAGTTACCGATTAACGAACCGAGCGATCGAACCTCGCAGATCCAAGAATTTTTAGACATTAACAAAACCGCGGGAATCCAACATATCGCCTTAAAGACAAAAACGATCCCGCGAACCACCGAAAAGCTTAGGAGTGCTGGTTTATCCTTCCTAACCGTTCCGAAAAACTACTATCAAAAGTTAGAAAATAATGATTTATATCTACAATTTTCCCCCGAAGAATGGCGAGAGATTCAAGCGAGAGAAATTTTAATCGATGTCGAAAACGGGGGCGATCGCGCGGATCATTTCCGCGAATCCACCCTCTTACAGATCTTCACGAAACCGATTTTCGATCGGCCCACCTTCTTCTTTGAACTGATCGAGAGAAGACAGAACGCGCGGGGTTTCGGGGAGGGAAATTTTCAGGCTCTCTTCGAGGCGATCGAACGGGAACAGATCGCCAGGGGAGCGATCGAATAGCCTTGATGGAGGCAGGAGGCAGGAGGCAGGAGGCAGGAGGGATTTTGTACTACCTCCCAAAACTTTTCCCGGCCACCGGGGAGGCTTGTAACCCGTTGGTTCGCGGTCAGCCGTCAGAAATAACCGTTATTAGCAGGCTGTAGGGGCGCGAGGCTCGCGCCCCTACCGAGAATTGATAACCGATCGCTCTACTGGGCGAAACTGTCCGCGCTCAACGGAACCAGATCCCCGTGAATCGTCAAACCTAGTAACATCGGTTCGTCCGCTTGAATTAACTTGCCGGTGAGGGCGCAACTCTCATCTTTTCTAGCTGTAGCGTCGAAAGTCGCCCGGATATCGGCGGCACAAAAAGTAGGTCGGTAGTCGCCGGACTTCTGATGCACGAAATTCCAGAGAATATCGCGAATGAGGGCTTGATAGCCCTGATTACCCGAGAGTTCTTTTAATTTCTCCTTGAGAACCCTTTCCAGTCGGATACTCGTGACTTCCATCTCGGTGGTGGTGGTGCGCGCGATTGTCCGCATAATTTTTTCCTCCCAAAATACTAGACAGATTGGTATTACAAGTGTAGTATTAAAGAGTCGTCTTTCACAACTATCTCGCCTTCCGCCATGAAACCCTTATCCCTCGAACGTTCCCCCATCTGTTCCCGCCTCTCGGCCGCCGAGTGGCGAGGTACGGGCGCGGAGCGTTTTTCCGGTGGGATAGGACAAAATGGAAACCAAAATCTTCCTGTAGCCGGGAGATTTATTAGTATTCTCGTCCGAGATTATTTCCGGGGCGAGAGCGAGAAAGCGCCGAATTCGATGTATAAGCGGGAGGTACGGGACCCGATAGCCGTACCGATATAGGACTCCAAGATTCGATCGAGACCGAACCCCCGCTTCTACCCACCCGAAGCGGGGGTTTCGAGTATCTATCCCGATTCCTTTCCTAAAAACGAGAGAAAAGCCGTGAGCTACTCCCCTGAATCTTTGACTCGATCGGTAGTTGTTTTTTCCCGGAACTACCTTCCCATCAGCAACGTGGACACCCGCCGCGCCATCATCCTACTCGTCACCGGCAAGGCCGAACCGCTCGATTCCCTAGCCAGTACCTACCGCGAGGTGAAAGCGGCGAATTTCGTCCTACAGGTTCCCGATACGATCCGATTGACGGCCCGATCGCTCGAACGGTTCTGGAAACCCCCCGCGGTCAACCGTCGGGAAGTTCTCAAACGGGATAAATACCGGTGTCAATACTGCGGGTCCCGATCGAATCTGACGCTCGATCACATTTTCCCCCGATCGAGAGGCGGCCGGAACACCTGGGAAAACCTCGTCACCGCTTGCGAATCCTGTAACGGTTCCAAGGGCGATCGAACCCCGCGGGAAGCCGGAATGAGCTTGAAAAGCGTTCCCAAAGCGCCGATCCATCCCGCGATCCTCTTCGCCGAACAGTTCTGGCAAACCCGTTCCCCTTCTTAACCCTTCGCGGGCATTTTCGAGGAAATTCCCGCCACGACGCGCGAATAATGAACCTCTGGGTGATTTTCATGTTGAAATTAACGTATACGGAAAACGGTTTTCAGTTAGAGCGCCTGCCCGATTCGGTCGAGAAATGGGTGACGACGCGCGTGTTATTGGCCCTGCGTTCCGGGACTCGTTTGGGAGTCGAACCCAGCACGGCCTCGTTCTTACTGCCGGGGAATATTCCCTATCTCGCGGAGTTAGAAACCCTGATCGACGGGGAAAATTCTCCCGCGGTGGTTCTGGCCGGCCCTGACGCGGAGGCGATCGAGGTATGTTTACAGGGAACCTGGCTCGTTTTCGGCGAGGAGAGCGAAGAGGGGATTTTCGTCTGCGGTCTGAGCGATCGGGTGGAGTCTTTCCTCGATCGGGTCTGGAAAGAGTCGGAATTCGGCGCCTATGTCGTCAACGAGTAGATCGATCGGGGAGCGGGAACCGAAGAAGATCGACGTTCCCTTTCCCCGAGATCTTTGACACTATCCGTCGCTGGAGGTCTAAGAACTTAAAAAACTGAATTTTTACAAGATAAATAAGTTTTTCGGGGAATTTTGAGCTACATATCCCTGACTCCCGACTCCCGACTCCCGACTCCCGACTCCTGACTCCTGACTCCTGACTCCCTAACCACACGACAATTTTTGAATTCCGAGCGGTTGTCTCCTGATACTTTCGCCGCGAAATCGGGCAATCTAAAACTGAAAGAAGGTAATCTCTCGCGGAGGACATCCCCTTGGACGCGGCAAGCTCTCAAAAAATTCTCGGTTACTTCATCGAAGAATCGAAAGAACACCTAGAAACCATCGAACGGGGACTTTTAGACCTGGCGAATCTGGTTAACGACACGGAACAGATGAACGAGATGTTCCGCGCCGCTCACTCGGTTAAGGGGGGAGCGGCCATGTTGGGGTACAACAGTATTCAAAAAACCGCGCACCGTCTGGAAGACGCGTTCAAGATCCTCAAGGAAAATCGCGTATCGATCGATCAGAAATTAGAATCGCTCTTCCTCAAGGGCTACGATACCCTGAACGAGTTGATCGATAAGCTACAGGGGCCCTTCGGACTGCAAAACGAGGAGGCGAACGCGATCGTTTCCCGCGGGGAACCCACCTTCACGGAACTGCAAAACCATCTGAATTCCCTGCTGGCCGGGGAGAGCGCGCCAAGCGTCGTTCGCGAGTCCCCGAATGCCAAGATCCGGCAACTGCTCAAGCAAATGCTACAGGTTTTCAAACAGGGGGACAGCCCGGCCACCCGGCAACAGTTACAGCAGATCTGCGCGGGGTTGAACTCGATCGCTCCCTCGGAAACCCGCTGGCAAAATCTCGTCAACACGGCCAAACAGGCGATCGCCAACCCGAAACACTCGTACTACACCCTGGCTCCCGTGGTGATCGGGGAACTCAAGAAAGCCGGCGATCTTCTCGAACTCGATCGGGCCGCGGACATCACCACCGATAACGGCTTACAACAATTGGCCGGCGCCCGATCCCCCCATATCCTCGTTCCCCTCGAACCGAAAGCCCTGGCCGGGATGGTGTTAAAAATGTTCGACCGACAGCAGGTAGCGCAACTCGTGCAATTACTACAGACGGCCAAGTGAATCCCCGGCGATCTCGGTCGGGCGAGGAATCCGCGCCCCGGCGATCGGGCGATAGAATGACGGAATCCACGCCCGAGATCCCGTTCGATCGATATGGAAGTGTTCGTAATTTTCCGGTTCGCCGTCGCCGTCTCCGTTTCCAGTCTGATTTTCTGGACGCTCTGGAGCGCCCTGCGGGACGGTTTTCGGGTCGCCAGACGGATGCACGCTATCCCCTGCGCCCGCTGTCGCTATTTTACCAACGACTACCGACTCAAATGCCCCGTCCAACCGACGATCGCCAACACCGAAAAAGCGATCGACTGTCCCGATTATCGGAACTCCTGAACGGGAAAGCCCCCGAAAAGACCGCGTTTTTCCACTCTAGGAGCCACGAAATTTGTTAGTCTAAGCTAATAAGTTTAGAAGTTATAGAGAAGCGTGGACACAATCATAGGTCGGGGCAAAACAGCCCGTAGAGCTTACGGCATCGATGAAATCGCGCTCGTCCCCGGAGCGCGTACCCTAGATCCGAGTTTAGCCGATACCCGTTGGACGATCGGCACCGTCGAGCGCGAGATCCCGATTATCGCCAGCGCGATGGACGGGGTGGTAGACGCGCGGATGGCGGTTTTACTCTCCGAACTCGGCGCGCTCGGGGTGATGAACCTAGAAGGCATTCAAACCCGCTACGAGAATCCCGACCCGATCCTCGATCGCATCGCCTCGGTCGGTAAATCGGAATTCGTCGGCTTGATGCAGGAACTCTACGCGGAACCGATCAAACCGGAACTAATCGAGCGGCGCATCGCCGAAATCAAGGAAAAAGGCGCGATCGCGGCGGTCAGTCTCACCCCGGTCGGCGCGACGAGGTTCGCGGCCACGGTGGCCAAAGCGGGCGCGGATCTCCTTTTCATACAGGCGACGGTGGTTTCGACCGCGCATCTATCCCCGGAGTCAATTACTCCCCTCGATCTCGCGCGGTTGTGCGAGGAAATGCCCATGCCGGTCGTTCTCGGCAACTGCGTCACCTACGAGGTCGCTTTAAATCTGATGAAAACGGGCGCGGCGGCGGTTCTCGTCGGTATCGGGCCCGGCGCGGCCTGTACCTCCCGCGGCGTTCTCGGGGTCGGGGTTCCCCAGGCGACCGCGGTGGCCGATTGCGCCGCGGCCCGCGATGATTTCTATCGGGAAACCGGTAAGTACGTCCCGGTGATCGCCGACGGCGGTATTATCACGGGTGGGGACATCTGTAAATGTATCGCCTGTGGCGCGGACGCGGTAATGATCGGTTCGCCGATCGCCCGGGCCGCCGAAGCCCCCGGCCGCGGTTTCCACTGGGGGATGGCGACTCCTAGCCCGGTACTGCCCCGCGGAACCCGGATCAACGTGGGAACGACGGGAACGATCCGCGAGATCCTCACCGGCCCCGCGAAACTGGACGACGGAACCCACAACCTTCTCGGCGCGCTGAAAACCAGCATGGGAACCCTCGGCGCGAAGGATCTCAAGGAGATGCAACAGGTGGAAGTGGTGATCGCGCCCTCCCTACTCACCGAGGGCAAGGTCTACCAAAAAGCCCAGCAGTTAGGAATGGGTAAATAAGAAAAACAAGCGGGGATCTCGATCGAGATCCCCGTTTTTTTTGAACTACACGGTTATTTTTACGGACTCTAGAAAACCGGCGCTTGTTCCCGTGTTTTTACGGAGTTAATTTTTCGGGGCGTTACGCTGGGGAAAACGATCGATCTCGGCCGTTCCGTAGAAGAGGATCTGTTTATCCTTGACGCGAACCCGATCGACCCGTAACCGCGTACCGTCGAGGGCGAATTTGTCGAGATCCATCAGGTTATTAACGTGGGCGATTAACGCTTCGCCTAACGCTCTCGATCTGCTTGCAGCAGCGCTTCGCTCCCGCTCGTCCCCCTGATAGGTAACGTTAACGAATTGGATTTCTTTGCGATCTCTCACCTCGATCGAGGTGTTCATGTCCAGGGCGATCGGTTCGTCATCCCCCACCTTTACCGAACTTTTGAGCGTGATCGATCGATCGTCGTTGAGGATCATCTCGGTATTTTGAAAATAAAGCGATCGACCCTCGTACTGTAATTTCTGTAATTTATCGACAATAAACGGCGTATTGAAAGAAGTGGTCAGATCTTCCTCCGTCAAGACCACCCGCATGGTAGCCCGTGTCGGTTGGCGTAGTTTCACCTGACCGGTAAAGATCGCGCTGAAATCGATCGAGACCGCCTGGACGTACAGTTCCATCGCCTCGATCCGTAAACCGTTGTACATTAACATCGACGTGCCGATGAAGTCGAAACCGTCGATACTCCCCTGGAGGAGTTTGCCGATCGGTTCCGCTCGGACGGTAGCCGTAAGCTTGCCCGTCCGTTTGAAGAGGGCCGCGATCGCCGCGCTCACCGCTTTACTGATGAGTTGATCGCCGCTCTGATTGGGAAAAGGTAAGCTTCCAAACACGCCTGCTGTCATATCTCTACCGAGTTGGACTCACACGATCTTAACATTGTTTAATTTTTCTTTACACCCCGTCCTCTTAATGGTAGCGATAAGAGATTTGTATGGTTCTGTAGCCGGGATTAAGTTTTCGGGCTGATCCCCTACCGGGGGATAGTATAGGGAAGTGCTACTATAAGCAACATAGAGCTTTATCCTATAGCAAACGAGGGAAAGAACAGTGGTCGCGATCTCGGACAAACAACAGGTATCGGAGACCGGCGCGCGCGTCGATCGGGTCGCCGTGTTATTGATGGGATACGGGGAAGTGGAGAGTTACGAGGACTTCGCCAACTATAACGAACAAGCGTTGAATCTGCTTACCGCCAAATTCGCCCCCGTCCCGACGTGGGTTTATCCCCCCCTGGCGAAATTGCTGGCGATGTTCGACCTGCACGAGTGGCAACACCAGCACGATCACTTTATTTCCCCCCACAACCACATTTTCGAGCATCAACGCGAGGCGATCGAGCGGAACCTCCAAGCGCGGTGGGGCGATCGAATCCAGGTGTTCAAAGCGTTTAACTTCTGCGCTCCCTTCCTCCCCGCGCAGGTACTGGCGGAAATTCGCGAACAAGGATTCGAGAAAATCCTCATCTATCCCCTGCTCGTGGTCGATTCGATCTTTACCAGCGGCATAGCGATCGAGCAAGTGAATAAAGCCCTAGCCGAGACAGAAAACGATTCCGAACACTGGGTTAAAGGAATCCGCTATATTCCTTCGTTTTACAACCGTTCCGAATATATCGACCTGATGGCGAGTCTGGTGGAGGAAAAAATCGCCGCCGAGTTAGTCGGAAAATATCTCCCCTCGCAAATCGGCATCGTCTTGATGAATCACGGCTGTCCCCACGAAGCGAAGGGATTCACCTCCGGGATCGATGAAAGTCAAGCTCTCTACGAATTGGTACGGGAAAAATTAATCTATCGCTACCCCCTAATTTCCGTCGGTTGGCTGAATCATCAAACCCCGTTGATTAAGTGGACACAACCGAACGCCGAACTCGCGGGCAGAAATTTAATCGAACTGGGAGCGAAAGCGTTAATTTTCATGCCGATCGGCTTCGCTACCGAAAATCACGAGACATTACTCGATGTAGAACATATTATCGAGGGATTACGGAAAAAATATAGCGAGGTGAATTATATTCGGATGGATTGCGTCAACCATCGCCCCGAATTCTGCCGGATGGCCGCGGATTGGGCCGACGAACATATCGAAGCTCTCTTAACACAAGAAGCTCTTTCTGTCAATCCCTCTTTTTCCCTCCCGCGAGTCCAGCACGAACATCATCACCACCACCATCATCACAACGGACATCACCACCATTAAAACCCTGGAAAGACCGTAGGGTGGGCGCTCGCGAAGCGTAACCCGCCGAAAAGCGAGAGACAGGGGAAAAGGATCGAGGGGAAGAAATGAAAAGTCACCTTTTCCCTTTCCCTTTTCCCGAAAAAATCCCCTATCCCCACTTCTTCACCTTGTCGCTTTTCAAGCTATAATGTATAATCGTGCTTTCCTGGGTACGTAGCTCAATGGATAGAGCATCCGCCTTCTAAGCGGACGGTTGCAGGTTCGATCCCTGCCGTACCCGTTATCCGTGAATCGATCGAAAAAAAAACGCGGCTTTCACCGCGTCGATATTTATGAGGCTAAAACCATTACCGATAATTCGGGTTTTGAATATCGCGTAAGCGCGCTTCGGGGCGTTTAAAACGATCCATCTGCGCCTCGAAGAATTGACGGTTTTTCAGTAAATGTTTCGGGTTCGGATCGTCTAGGGGATAGAGTAACGCCGTCCGGAGTGCCTGAATAACCGCCGAGGTGACATTGTACATCGATCGCTGGAAAGTAATCCCCAACTGAATCAAAATATCATCCTCGCCGCGGCAGTGTTTTTGATAGTAATCGATCAGGTATTGCGGGAGGAAATGATACATATCATCCATCAACAACGTCGGCGGAATTCCCGCGGTTCCCACCGGGAAAACATCCGCGTAGAGAATGCCGTAATGGAAATCTTTCTGTTCGTCGGGAACCTGTTTCGCCTGCGCGTTATAGGACTTCGTGCCGCGGAAAGGAGCGGTACGGTAGAAAACCGCTTCCACGTAGGGTAAAGCCGCCTCGTATAGCCAGGTAAAACCCTTCGATTTGGGGATGATCTCGTAACACTGACCGTCTATATAAACGTGGTGGTAAATCGGACGGCCGGCGATCGCGAAAATGCCGTTGACGAGAAAATTCATCGCGTCGGGAACGCCTTTAAAGCCCCCCTCATCGTAAATATCCGACATCTCGAAAAAGACGGGAGCCATCACTTCCCAGAAAAGTCCCAGATTGGAGTAATAGGACATCATCCGCACCTGTTCGAGGAACATATCGGGGAAGAGGTTATAAAGTCCCATCATCGCGGGATTTTTCTTAAAATAAGCGCGAATAGCCCGATCGGCATTCTGGCGGTATTCTTCCGAATCGAGGTACGCGTCGAATAATCCCCAACCCATATCGCGACCGTGCCAGAGCATCGCCTGCATACACGCTTCGGCGAACTCCATATTAATGCGATCGTGCCAGAGATGGTGGGCGAGTTTCGACATTTTCATGGTCTTACCCTTGGCCATGAATTCTAAGAGTTCCGGATGAGCCGAACCCGTCCCGCGCCAGATTCTCAGATCCGCGTTATCGCCCGCGTAGTGATTCTGTAAATCGAGATATTCTTGCGGTAGGAAGTATTTAAAAAAGGGCAGAGGATCGAGAAACACCCGCTCGGCAATATAGAGCAGATCGCGCCAGTAAAAATCCATCGGCACGGCATACGCTTTATAAATGCCGATGATCTGCATCAGGTTTTCGGGAGTATCGGGTAACATCGATCCCCCCGCCTCTAAACGGTGAATAATATCGGCGAATTCGTGGGTGGAAGGGGGTAGTTTCGCTTTAATTAGTGTCGCGGTCATAGGTTTATCCCGGAGTAGATACGTTGAAAAGAGGTAAAAAAGTCAGGCATCAGGAGTAGTCTGTAATCTGTAGGTTGGGTTGAACGAAGTGAAACCCAACAGCCGAGAGGGATAGGATTGGGTCTCGTCATCTCAACCCAACCTACTAAGTCTCCAGGGTTTCGAGAGTTTTGTCAGTCAATCAGCCTCTATGACTTTTTCCCCGGAGTGAGCCAATTTAGTGACGGGAAGGTGGGTTTCTTTTCGGATTGTTTGACGATGACCCGCGGGGTGGATTGACCGGGGATCGTTGCCGCCATCGCGTTGGTGGTCGGTTCGATCCAATGTACTAAATAATTCGGTTGAACCCCGAGAAAAATGATCGCGACCATTAATACCAAAGCGGGAATCGTTTCCGATTTGAATACTTTCGGATAGTAGGCGAGCTTGTTATCCAGTTTCCCGAAACAGGTACGGTTCAGGAGGATGACGAAGTAAACCGCCGTTAAACCGGACGCGATGATGCAGAGAATGGTCTGGATGGGGAAACGGGAGAAACTGCCCTGGAAGACGATAAATTCCGCCACGAAACCGACTAGGCCGGGGATGCCCGCGCTGGCCATTCCCGCGAGAATTAACAGGGCGCTGACGAGGGGTAAGCCGCGAATCGGGTTCATTAAACCGTTGAGAACGTCGAGATCCCGCGTTCCCGCCTTGCGTTCGACGATGCCGACGAGGTAGAACAGTAGGGCGAGGATTAAACCGTGACTGATCATCTGGGAGACCGCGCCGAGGACGCTTAACTGACTACCGGCCGCCGCCGCCACGAGGATATAACCCATGTGTCCGATCGAACTATAGGCGACCATCCGTTTAATATCCCGTTGGGCGATGGCGCTCAGGGCCCCGTAAATCACGCTCACCACGCCGATAATCGCCAGTCCGGGGCCGACTAACGCCCAGGTATCGGGGAATAACTGTAAACCGAAGCGAACTAACCCGTAAGTACCGAGTTTCGCCAGAATCCCCCCGAGTAAAATGGCCGTGGCGGGCGAGGCTTCGGTATACGCGTCCGGTAGCCAGGTATGTAGGGGAACGAGGGGAATTTTGATGCCGAATCCTAATAATAGGAAGGTTAAGAGAATTAGCTGACTATTTTGCGAGAAATTTTCCGTAGAAATCGTGGAATACTCGAAATTGCCGCCGTCGAGGAAACCGATTCCCAGGAAACCCGCGAGGACGAGTAGCCCGGATAGCGCGGTGTAGAGGAGGAATTTAATCGAGGCGTAGCCCCGTTTCTCGCCCCCCCAAATGGCGATCATTAAATAGAAAGGGATTAATTCGAGTTCGTAAAAGACGATAAATAAAAGCAGGTTTTTGGCCATCAACGCCCCGGAAATCCCCGCGTTAATGAGGAGGATCAGGGAGTAGTAAAGACGGGGCCGATCGATCTTCTCTTCCGTTGCATAAATAGCGATTCCTGTCAAGAGACAATTTAAAATGAGTAACGGGAGGGAGAGGCCATCGATGCCGAGATGGTAGCTCAGGCCGATCGGTTTGGCCCATTCCAGGTACTCGGAAAACTGGAAACCGGCGTTGGTGATATCGAAGCGGGAGAGTAGGTACAGTGACCAAACGAGGGCTGCGCCGATAAACCAGAGGGTAATCTGGCGAGATTTGGCGGGAAATAATTTATCGGGAAAGAAACCGACGATAATCGCTCCGATAATCGGGAGCCAGAGTAGGGTACTGAGCATAGGGGTCGATCGTGGTAAAAAACAACGGGGATTCGCGTTCGATCGAGAGCCACCCGACGCGAGTGACCATCGACGGATTAACCGAGTAGATTAACCTTTCCAGTGTTGAGATCGTAGTAGGCACCGACGACCTTTATTTGTTTTTTTTCACTTAATCCGAAAATAATATCGGAAGTTAAGACTTTTTGGGTTTGATAGACGATATTGGCCTTTACCGCTCGTTCTAGCTTGTTCTCGCCGGTCTGGGCATCCGCCCTCTCCACCGCCACTTGAATGCCGTCGATCAGGTGGCCGAGTTGGCCGGGTAAGCGTCCCCCCTGAAGCGTCACTTTCACGGCCCCGCAGTGGGTATGGCCGAGAACGACGATCGCCTTAGCCCCCAGGATCATCGCGGCGTATTCCAGACTACCGATCTCTTCCGATGTGGCGATATTGCCGGCGACCCGACAGACGAAGAGATCGCCTAAGCCCTGATCGAAGATAATCTCCGCCGGGACGCGAGAATCGGCACAACCGAGAATTGCGGCGAACGGGGCTTGAGTTTCGGCGATTTCCGTCACCCGTTGCCGGTCTTGGTGAGGATTTAGCCTTTTATCTCCCGCGAAACGCTGGTTTCCTTCTAGGAGCTTGGCGATCGCCTCATCGGGGGTGATCGCTTGATTTCGGTCCGGTAACGAATCGGCCAAGAGACGGGAATCGTTGGCTTTCGCGAGTTGGGAACCGAGGATGGTGGCGGCGAAACCGGTACCGATCAGGCTACCCCCGTAACGGATTAGCTGACGACGAGAGACTTCGGACATAGAATTGGCACTCCTCGCGATTCCATGAAGGGTTAATCGGGAAAATCGCGATAAAATCTTATTTTAACGATTTTTTTCCTGAAAACAAGGGATGTTGACCGGGGAGGCGAACGGAAGGGGAAGCGGTTCGATCGAGAGCCACCCGACGCGAGTGACCATCGACGGATTAACCGATCAAGTTAACTTTTCCGGTATCGAGATCGTAGTAAGCGCCGACGATTTTTAATTGTTTCTTGTCGATTAAATCGCCCATAACCGTGGATTTAGAGAGTTTTTCCACTTGATACATCACGTTCGCCTTGATCGCTTTTTCCAGCTTGCTCGCGCCGGATTGGGTATCCGCCCGCTCCACGCCCACCTGAATGCCGTCGATCAGGCGACCGATCTGGCCGGGGAAGCGTCCCCCCTCGATCGTCGCTTTGACCGCCCCGCAACGGGTGTGACCGAGAACGACGATCGCTTTCGCGCCTAAAACCATCGTGCCGAATTCCAGACTGCCGATCTCTTCGGAGGTGGCGACATTTCCGGCGACCCGACAGACGAACAGATCCCCGAAACCCTGATCGAAAATGATCTCCGCCGGGACGCGAGAATCGGCACAACCCAAGATCGCGGCGAACGGAGCCTGACTTTCCGCCACTTCCGCGAGCCGCGCCATGTCTTGATTCGGATTGAGGCGTTTTTTGTTGATAAAGCGTTGATTGCCTTCCATAAGTTTGGCTAACGCTTGATCGGGGGTAACATTTTTGTTTTGAGCGAGGAAAGTGTCGGGAACGAAACGGGGATCGTTGGCGCTGGCCTTCGAGAGTTGGGAACCGAGGACGGTAGCGGCCAGACCGGTTCCGATAAAACCACCACCGTAACGGATTAACTGACGACGAGAGAGATCGGACATGAGACTTGCACCCATCAAAAGAAAAAAAGATTAAAAAAAGATATTACCAGAAAAAACTGGATTTATCGATTTTTATCCGAAAACTAAAGAAATCTGCGCTAACAGCGGCCAACACACCACGATCCCGATCAGGGAGATGCCCAGGACGATCGAGAGAACGTAGAATTGCGTTTGTCCGGAAACGTTGTATTTCAGGCTCTGACCGCTAAAGAGCGCCGCTAACCCGACGAGATTGACCACGCCATCGACGAGGAATCGATCGATCCAGTTGACGATATTCGACACCAGACCGACGACGAAGACGATCGTGACTTTATAGAGTCGCGCGGTGTAGAGGTCGTAGGCGAAGAAATCCTGAACGGCTTTCGGTTGGAAAACGATCGGTTTCGGGACACTCTCGCTCAGGTAAAGATACGCCGAGGGAACGATGCCCGCTACCGTCGAGGCGACCAGGAGGAAAACGACCCCGAGGTTCAAACCGCCGAAATCCGGTAATAAATTCCACTTCGCGAGGAGAATCGGGACGTGGAGGGCGAAACCCGCGGTCACGGTCATCGGCACTACCAGCGGCCAGAGCGCTTCCGGGGAACGGACGGTCATCGGCTTGATCTTGCCGCCGAAGAACACGCAGAATTCTCGGGTGACGCTAAAGGCGGTCAAAGCGTTGACAATTAGGAGAACGAGCAGTAATAAACCGCTAATTTCCGAGAGGCGATCGGCCAGTCGGGTTAACGCCCAGAAACCGCCGAAGGGAGGCAGGGCTACCAGACTCGCGGCCCCGATCAGGTAGGAAATGCCGGAAATCGGACGACGCGACCACAGGCCCCCGTACTGGCTGACATCCTGGCTAACGGTATTCCAAACGATGTTACCCACCACCATCACGAGGAGAGCCATCGCGATCGAGTAAGTAAATAATAGGGTTAGAGCGGTTTGCGTCTGTCCGGTGGCTACGGCGATGAAAATTAGCCCCATATAGGCGCTGACCGAGTAGGAGATCGATCGCTTCACGTCGATCTGGGCGATGGCGATCAAGGACGCGCCGATCGCCGTCACCGACCCGACGATTACCATCACCTGTAACGTCAGGGGCGATAGTTGTAAAACGGGTTCTAATTTCACCAACACCCACGCGCCGGTAGAAACCACCACCGTATTCCGGAGGATCGTCGCGGGCATCGGCCCCTCCATCGCCTCGTCTAGCCACAGGTGAAGGGGAAATTGGGCGCATTTACCCATCGGTCCCGCGATCAAGGTTAAACAAAGCAGATTCGCCACTGTCGGGTCGATTTTCGCGGTCGCCGCCCAGCGCGCCAACTCGTCAAAGTTCCAGGTTCCCGCGAGGGGCAATAGCGCGACCACCCCGATTAACAGGATCAGGTCGCCGACCCGTTTGGTAAGGAACGCGTCGCGCGCTCCCGTGACCACGAGGGATTGATTGAACCAGAAACCGATCAGGAGATAAGTGCCGAGGGTGAGGATTTCCAGGACAACGTAGCTGAAAAAGAGGGAATTACACAGCACCAACGCGCACATCCCCCCCTCGAATAACGCGACGAGGGAGTAAAACCGCGCCCACCCCCAATCCATTTCTAGATAGGCGATCGCGTAGATCTGGGCGGCTAGGTTTAAGCCCGTGATGAGCAGTAATGCCCCGATATTCAGGGTAGAAACCTGTAAATCGAGGGAGATCGATAAATTCGCGGCGTTCAGCCAGTGGAAAGAGAGCGATCGAGCCGGTTGACCCCAGACGGCGAACAGCGCCAGAAAGCTATGGCAGAACGCCAGAAAGGTCATGATCAGGTTAATATATCCCGACGGCCGCGGCCCGGTCTGGCGGATAATACCCGGCGACCAGGGGAGGGCGAGGAGCGCGCCGGCGAACGCGTACAAAGGTACAAGCCAGATAGTCTGGCTGAAAGATTCCAACATAGATTTCTCTCAAAAGAAGATCGATCGAGAAAGGAGAGGGGAAAAGTTAGTGATTCGTCAGGACAAACCTACTGTTATTGATGGGTTCGTATAGGGGGATCGTCGGGCTGGTTTCCACGAGATAGTGGAGGAAAGCGTCGGCGATCACCGATAACTGTTTCCCGGCCAGATAACAAACGTACCAATTCCGCTGGATCGGGAAATGTTCCACGTCGAGAACGACTAGCTCGCCGTTTTCCCCGTCGGAGATCAGGGTGTGTTTGGAAAGAACCGACAGTCCTAACCCGCCGGCGATCGCCTGTTTGATCGCCTCGTTACTCCCCAACTCCAAACGGACTTTCACCGATACATCGTGCAGGTTGAGCAATTTCTGCACCGCCTGTCTGGTTCCCGATCCCGATTCTCGCATGATAAAGGGTTCGTTATTCAGGCGGGCGATCGGGATGGCGCGTTGACCGGCGAGGGGATGATCCCGACGGGCGACCACCACGAGCGGATTTTCGAGAAAAGGACGGGAACAGAGTTCTATTTCTTCGGGAGGATGACTGAGAATATACAGATCGTCCTCGTTCTCTATCATACGCTCTTGCAGTTTCTGGTGATTGGTCACTTGCAGGGCGATGTCGATGCCGGGGTACTGTTGGCAGAAAGCCCCGAGAATGCGAGGGACGAAGTATTTCGCGGTCGTGATCACGCCGAGAGTCAGCTTTCCCTGTCGGGTTCCCTTGAGATCGGCGACCTTCATCTCGAAGTTATCCAACTGGTTGAAGATCTCCTGACAGGTATGCAGTAATTCTTTCCCCGCTTCGGTCAGGAATAATCGTTTCCCGATCTGCTCGAAGAGGGGTAAGCCTACCGCTTTGGTAAGTTGTTTGACCTGGGTAGAGACGGTCGGTTGCGTGATGAACAACTCCTCCGCCGCTTTCGTGAAACTACTGTGGCGGGCAGTAGCCTCGAAAACCCTTAATTGATGTAGGGTTGCCTGAATCACGTCCTTGTCCCCGCTCTATAACTACTATTCGTTACGATAAATCCTACCGTCTTAATAGATTTCAGTCAATTACTATTTTTATCAATATAGAGTAGTCTATATATAAGTTCTGCTTAAGTGCAATACGCCCGCGCTCGATCGATAGACCGACTTCCCGCGAAAATCTTTTGTCGAGAGGGGAGTCAGGAGGCAGGAGGCAGGAGGCAGGAGGCAGGAGGCAGGAGTCAGGAGGGAAAAATACCATTACTATCTCCCCATCTCCGCACCCCCTATCCCCGGTTATTGACCGACGAGGCGCCTTATTTAAACAACTGGAAAGTTGTTAAACTGAATCTATTCAAAGCAGAATTCTCCCGCCCGAACATGAACCCCATCGACTACCTGCGGATCAGCCTGATCGATCGCTGTAATTTTCGGTGTCAGTATTGTATGCCCGAAGACGCGGAATTGGATTATGTTCTCCGGCAAGACCTTTTAACGACGGAAGAAATTATCGCTCTCGTCCGAGAGGTCTTTATTCCCGTCGGTTTCCGTAATTTTCGCCTGACCGGGGGCGAACCGCTCCTTCACCCCGGAGTCGTCGAGATCGTTCGCTCGATCGCCGCCCTCCCCGAAACGCGGGATCTCTCTCTTACGACCAACGGTTATTTACTTGACAATTTGGCGGAAAAGTTGTACGGGGCGGGATTGCGACGGATCAATATTAGTTTAGATTCTCTCGATCCGGAGACGTTCGATCGGATCGTCGGCCGTCGCGGTCGCTGGCAGAGAACCTGGACGGGCATTCAAAAAGCGCGCGAGGTGGGATTCGACCCGTTAAAACTGAACGTGGTGGTGATACCGGGGGTTAATGACGCGGAAGTGGAAGATCTGGCCGCGTTAACGCTCGATCGAGACTGGCACGTTCGTTTTATCGAGTTCATGCCCATCGGCAACGCGGAACTCTTTCAGGAAAGAGCCTGGATACCCTCGGAGGAATTGCGCGCTAGGATTCGATCGAGGTGGGGATTGCAAGAGGGTTCCGTCCGGGGAAACGGACCCGCGGACGTGTTCCGGATTCCCGGCGCGCGCGGTACGATCGGCTTTATCAGTCAGATGTCCGAGTGTTTCTGCGATCGCTGTAACCGTCTCCGTCTCTCCGCGGACGGCTGGTTACGTCCCTGTCTCCTCAACGAAACCGGCCAGATCGATTTAAAAACCGCTCTCCGTCAAGGCGTTTCCACGAGCGAATTACGGCGAAAAGTCCGAGAACTAATCGAGAATAAAGCGGATATCAACTTCAAACTCCGCGACACCGGAACGGACACGGGAATCTACACCCGTACCATGTCCAGCATCGGCGGGTAAGGTGTAGGGAGATGGGGGGATGGGGGATTTTTGGGGAAAAGGGAAAAGGCTACTTTTAAGCCCTTCACCTTTACCCTTTACCCTTTACCCTGTCGCCTTTTCCCTCCCTCACCTCCTGTCTCCTTTTACTGTCCGAACTCTACTCGTGCCTGTTCCACCATCTCCACGGTAACTTCATCGGAACCCGCGTGACGGGCTAACTCCTCGATCCGTTGCCGGGCCTGTGAACGGACGAAGTAAGGAATATTTTTTAACTTCGCTTTCGCGTCGGCGGTCCAACGGGGGCTATCGGTCAAATCAAAATCGTCCATAAAGTTTCGAGATCGTCGCGTTACCTAGTGGCCATTGTAAGACGACCACCACCCGCGGGGGGAAGTAGGAACGCGCGCCCGGCGATCGACTATCATTAAAACTGTCCTTAAGAACGGGAAAAGAGCGTGAAATTCGGTCAGTGGTTGGGATTTATTTGTCTCGTTCTCTCGCTGTACGTGCTGTGGCAGATCCGGCAGTTACTCCTCCTGATTTTTATGGCGATCGTTTTTACCGTCGCCTTGAATCGGTGCGTGAAATGGTTACAGAATCGGGGAATCAGAAGGCAACTAGCGATCGCCCTGACATTATTGGGCGGTTTAGCGCTCGTAATCCTCTTTTTCTCCCTCGTTCTCCCTCCCTTTATCGAACAGTTTCAAAACCTGATCGATCTCCTACCGACGGTCTGGAACCAAGTCCGCGAGAGTTTAGACCGTTTGCAAGCGCAATTTCAATTCGATTGGCTTCCTCCCCTACCGAGCGAGACCGATATCGTCCGGCAACTCCAACCCCTAGGAACCGTTGTTTTTACCAACTTTTTCGCCTTTTTCTCCAACTCTCTCGGGGCGATCTTGCAACTATTACTCGTGTTAGTTTTAACGCTTATGATGCTCGCTAACCCGCGGGCTTACCGTCGCGCTTTCCTACAACTTTTCCCCAACTTTTACCGTCGTCGCGCCGATGAAATTCTCACTTTATCCGAGGTGGCTTTAGGGAATTGGTTGATCGGGATCTCCATTAGTTCCTCGGCCGTCGCGATTCTCAGCGGTATCGGTCTTTTCGCGTTACAGATTAAATTAGTTCTCGTTCACGCGTTACTCGCCGGCTTACTCAATTTTATTCCCAATATCGGCCCGACGGCCAGCGTGATTTTCCCGATCGCCATCGCCGTTCTCGGCCCCCCTTGGAAAATCGTCGCCATTCTCGTTCTCTATTTTATTATTCAAAACTTGGAGAGCTATTTACTCACCCCGACGGTGATGGCCAAACAGGTTTCTTTACTCCCCGCGATCACGTTGATGGCGCAAATTTTCTTCGCGCAAATGTTCGGTTTACTAGGTCTATTACTCGCCCTCCCCCTCACGGTAGTCGCGAAAACCTGGCTCGATGAATTACTCTTTAAAGATATTTTGGATCGGTGGGATCGTCCCCGCGTCGCCTTGGATGCTCCGGGATCGATCGAGATCCTAAAAGACTTCGGAGAAGAAGAATGAAAAGAATTTTCGCGACGCTCTGGCTTATTTTATCTTTTCTCTATCCCGCGAACGCGGGCGCGGAAACGGTTTTAGAAAAAATTTATCGGACGGGATTACTAGAAGTGGGAATCCGGGAAGACGCGATCCCTTTCGGTTATCGGGATAGTAATCATAATTTAGAGGGGTTATGCTTGGATTTTGTCAATATTCTTCGAGAAGAATTAAAACGAGAATTGAATCTAAATATAATTAGTGTTAAAATCTATAAATCGACCTTATTCAATCGTTTCGATCTGGTAGAGAACGGGACGATCGATCTCGAATGCGGCCCGAACACGATCCGGGAAAATCTCGATCGAAGGGTGACTTTCTCCCGTCCCTTTTTCGTTACGGGAACTCAATTTCTCATTCGGCGAGAGAACCGGGCTAACCTGAATCTGAACACGTTAGAAAACATCCGGATCGGGGTTCTACGCGACACGACCACCGCGAGTTTATTACGGGAAAAATACCCGAACGCTACCCTTCAAGAGTTTCAAGGGGCGACCGGTAGACTTCGGGGAGTTCAAGCGCTCAAGAGAAGAAATATCGACGCTTTCGCTAGTGATGGAATTTTATTACTCGGCGAGGCGATCGTTCTCGGTTTATCCCTAGAAGAAGAGTACGCGATCGTCCCCGAAAATCCCCTCGACTGTGAGTATTACGGTCTCATTTTACCGAGCGATAATCCCCGTTGGAAAGAGCTTGTAAATTCCGTCATTATTGCCGCTCAAAATCGAGAGGTTTTACGGCAATGGTTCGGAGAAATCGCCCCGTATTTTATCGAAACTCTCAACTATTGTCGGAATAAATCATGAAATTCCCCGTTTCTTTAGCGCGCTCGATCGCCCTCGCCACGCTCCTTTTATTACTGAGCAGTATCGCCCGACATATCCTCTTTCAATCGAACGCGCTCGATCTCGGCTGGTTCGACCAGGGAACGTATCTAATCTCTAGAGGAAAAAACCCGATCGTTTCTTTTGTCGGCTATCATATTCTCGGCGATCATGCCGCGTTTATTTTCTACCCGATCGCCCTATTCTATAAAATTTACCCCAGTGTTTACTGGCTATTTCTAATTCAAGCCCTCTCGCTCTCGATCGGCGCGTTCCCCCTCTGGCAGTTATCGGTACAAGCCGGACTAAAAGAAAGACAGGCTCTCGCGGTCTCGATCGTCTATTTACTCTATCCCCTCGTTTTTAACGTCAATCTTTTCGATTTCCATCCCGAGGTTATCGCCGTCCCC
The DNA here is from genome assembly GCF_036688125.1 of Pannus brasiliensis CCIBt3594. Taxonomy (NCBI): domain Bacteria; kingdom Bacillati; phylum Cyanobacteriota; class Cyanophyceae; order Chroococcales; family Microcystaceae; genus Pannus; species Pannus brasiliensis. The sequence continues at coordinate 53,678 of NZ_JBAFSM010000003.1, forward strand.
GCGATATTGTGGGCGGTACTCGCGGCCCGATCGAATCGTTTCTGGCTCTTTTGTTTAGCCCTACTCGTGATTGTTTCCTGTAAGGCGATTCTCTCCTTAACCGTGGCGGGAATGGGCTTCTGGTTATTCGTCTTCGAGAAGAAACGGAAATGCGGCTCGATCGCCTTGATAAGCGGTACGATTTGGTTTATCGTGACCGCGAAAATTCTCATCCCCCTGCTCACCGGAAAAGACGCGGCCGCGGAGATGGCCGATTCGCGATATAGCTATCTGGGAGAGTCGCTCGGGGAAATTATCCGCAATCTTTTTCTCTCGCCCGATCGGGTATTTTCCCATCTCTTCACCGGCGCGAATCTCGAATATTTAATCCTCTTATTTATCCCGGTCATCCCGTTTCTCTCCCCGCGAACCCTCGCCCCGTTAACCGCCGCTATCCCCGCGCTGGCCTTAAATCTACTCGCCGATCATTTCCCCCAGAAAAATATCACCACGCAATACTCTCTACCGATTCTCCCCTTTTTATTCCTCGCCGTTATCGCGACGCTGGCTAACGGCGGGGGATGGTTGAGAAAACCGAAATGGATGATTCTCTGGGCGACGATCGCCTTTGTCGCGTTGGCGAAATACGGGTATTTCTGGTCGCGCTATCTTACCACCCTCGACACCTGGCAAGCGACGCGGCAGGCCGTGGCGGCGGTAAAAACAAACGGGGCGGTATTAACCACGGCCAGTATCGCGCCCCATCTCACCCAACGCGAGGATATTCAACTGGCGATCGAGGGGTCGGAAAAGCTCGATCTCTCCCGATTCGAGTATATTATCCTCGATCGCCGTCACCCCGGCTGGTCGAGTTCCCCGGAACGGATCGACTTCTGGCTCGATCGAGTCCGCGACGATCGAAATTTCAAGTTAGTTTTCGAGCGCGATGACGTTTTTTTCTATAAATCTGTCACGAAAAACGACGAGACCGAATAGATCTCGCCGTTTTTTTCTAGATTTCCGTTACTAAACCGGATTAGAAGCGGAAGGTAGTCCGGAGTACACCCACGTAAACCGTTTGGTTACTGCGGTTGTTCGCGTTGAAGATCGCGTAAGCGCCGGGGGTGATCAGGATATTTTTGGTGATCGGGAACTTGTACTGACCTTGAACGATATAGGCGGTCGAGCTTTCCAGATCGGAGCGGGGAACCTGTCCACCACCGAGCGAGAGAACCGCGCCCTCGGTGAAGAGGTCGATTAAATCGATGTTGGCGTTCCAAGACCAGATATCGGTGGAGTCGCCATTGTTAACCCCTAGCGAGGGGTTCCCCTCCGCCGCGGTAGCTTGCGCGTAACCGCCCCAAGCGGAGATGTTCAGGAAACCGGGGATCACTTGCGCGCTTCCCTGTAAACCGTAACGATTCGAGGAAGTCGCCACGTTTCCGAACGGGGTCTCGGTTCGGGGGCTACTCACGTTCCCGAAGAGACCGGAGGAGATCCGATCCTGCGAGAGATAGTTATGGAGGTAAACGAAGGAGATGTCGGCGAACTTGATGAAGGAGAAACCGACTTGCGCGCCCGCGCTGTAGGAACCGTTGAATAAACCGCTCCCCGGATTGGGATTGCCGGCCGTGTTACTATCCGCTAGGTAAGTACCGGTAACTTGGAAGATGTCGCCGACGTTGAAGCGGAGGGCGGCACCCGTGCCGGACGCGCCGCGGAAGACGATGTTGTTATAGCGTCCCAAACGAGATAGCGAACCGGTGCCGCTATCGGCGAGGTAGGGGTTCGCGGTGGTGAACACGTCATCTAGGTTGAGGGCGTTGGCACCGACCCAGAGAGTCACGTCACCGAAGGGGGTCGCGATCGGGGCGCGATACCACAAATCATCGAGGGTGATATCGTTGTCCGAACCGTCATCGTAGGCCAGACGGGTCATGTTGGTTCCCGTGGGGCCGCGTTGGTTGAAGGTGTTGTTAAAGTTACCGGCTTGGAGACGGGTTCTTAAGAGGTCTTTTCCGGTGAAGCTGGTTTCAAAGTTGAGTCGAACCCGATCGTTGAATACGGTTTGGCTGGAATCGGAGGTGTCTCTGGGCGATACCGTGCCGTTCGGTCTCTCGAAAGAAGCGGTTCCACCACCGCTATCGGCGATACTGAAGATCACTTCCCCTCTAAGTTTGGTGGTGGTGGAGAATTGGTGATCTTCGAGGAAGGAGACGCGTTGTTCGAGGTTGTCCACGCGGGCCCCGAGGGCGGCTAGTTCGGCCTGGAATTCTTCGGCGAGACGTTTGAGTTTATCCACGTCCTCGCGCAATACGCCAACGCCTTCTTGGATCAGACGTTCCATCACGTTCAAGCAGGCGTTCAAACCGGCGGCGAACTCCCAACGGGTCAGCGCGCGATCGCCTCGGTAGGTGCGATCGGGATAACCGACGATACAACCGTAACGCTCGACAAGGCTTCTTAACGCTTCATAAGCCCAAGCGGTGGGGGAAACGTCACGCAGTTGGTTAACGCTGGTGACTTGGGACATGGAATTCTGATAGACCCCGGTGTTGATCTGTTGGCCGCTTCTCGACTGCTGGATGAGGTCTAGCTGTTGTTGCGCCGCGGGATCGATTTTCAGTTGGGGGGCGTTGGGAACCGATTGGGCGACGGCGGAACTGGCCGCTACCACGCTAGAACCGATTACCAAAGGGGTCGCCTTGAGTAAATTTTTGAATAGTTTCGACATGGGTCAATCCTCACACCTAAATTTATGGATTGAATAGACAGGGGTTATGAGCCAATCTTTTGCAGTCGGGTTGGATCATGACTACATTTTATTTCAAAACTCCGTCGATCGGGTTAAGTGAATTTTAACGTGGGACAGAAAATTTTCTGTCTCGTCTTAAACTTTTATTTAAGTTACTCGTTATACATACAAGGATAAATTTTCTTTACCCTCTCTGCCCGGTGACGATGTAGGACACGCGTTGCGCGATATTGGTGGCGTGATCGGCCATGCGTTCGAGATGGCGGATCAGGAGTCCCATCAGTAGGATCGGTTCGACCACTCCCTTGATATCGCGTTGATAGGCGAGAACATGGTACAGGCGATCGTAAGCCCGATCGACCGTGTTATCGAGATATTTCACTCTCGGCCCCGCCTGCTCGTCGAGATCGGCGAGGGCGACGAGACTGGTGGCGAGCATATAGCGCGCGTGGTGGGACATGGCCTCGATCTCGCCCATACAGCTATGGGGGGTGTAGGCGAAGAGCTTGATAGCGATCCCGGCGATATCCTTGGCGTAATCGCCGATCCGTTCGAGATCGCGGACTAATTGCATGAACGCGCTTAATAGGCGTAAATCCTGCGCCACGGGAGCCTGTAGGGTCATGAGGGTCGCGCAATCGAGTTCGATCTGCCGGTAGTAGCGATCGATCTCTTTATCGAGAGGCTTGACTTTTCGCGCCGATTCTAGATCGCGCTCGAAGAGGGCTTGATGGCCGAGGCGAAAGGATTCTTCCACGAGGGCGCCCATTCTCAAGACATCCTGTTCCAGTCGCTTGAGACATCGATCGAAATATTTGCGATCGGGGTGGTTGGTGTTGACGGATAGATTCACGATCGGGTTCGCGCCAGCCTACAAGAATTCTTATCTACAGTCATAACAAGAAAAGTTTCCTTTTTACCGTTCGTTATCAAACGAATTATCGGGATCGAGGGCGGCATCTATCATTAGGGGTAACTTTTCTCGTCCCCGACGGACTTCGGACGGGAGCGGGGTAGGGTCACTTGAATCCAGCCGCCGCCGGTTTCGGGATCGTTGCGGGCGACGATCGCTCCCCCGTGGGCGCGGACGATCTCGCGGGCGATCGAGAGTCCCAATCCCGTCCCCCGTTCCGCGGGAGAGTCATCGGTTCGGGCGCGGGAGGGATCGCCGCGATAGAGTCGATCGAACACCCTCGGCAGATCCCTCTCGTGAAATCCTTCCCCGGAATCGATCACGTCGATCTGTAACCGGCTTTCCCCGTCGGTATCCGGGATTTCCCCGATCGCCACCCGGATTTTCCCGCCAGCGGGACTATATTTAATCGCGTTATCGAATAAATTCACGAAAACCTGTAACAGCCGCGAGCGATCGCCTTCTAGTATCCATTCCCCCTCTACCGGTCGTTCTCGGGTAATATTTTTTCGTTCCGCTAGGGGGGTGACGCTCTGCCACGCGGTCTCGATCGGTTCTTGGAGATCGAGGGCGGTATACTGGAGCGATCGACCGGAATCCGCCTGTAAATCACTGATTTCCAACCAATCGCGCACGAGGGAAATCAAGCGTTCTACCTCTCCGGCCATCTGTTCGATCCAGCGTCGTTCGGGATCTTGCAGGCGTTTCCGCAGGGTTTCGACGGTTAGGGAGATGGAGGTGAGGGGAGTGCGTAACTCGTGGGTGAGGTCGGAGAAAGCGCGCTCGCGAGTACGGGATAATTCGACGAGAGGCTGTTGATTTTCGATAAAAACGCCCACTTCCCCGTTCGGGAGGGGATAACCGTATCCTTTGAGGGAGACCGAGCGATCGCCGGACGGATCGGCGATGGAATTGGTGGGGTAGAATGTCCAGACGCGCTCGCGTTGGTTCTGGCTGTCGCGGGTTTCTTGGATGAGTTGGTCTAGTTCGTAGGAACGGACTAATTCGAGGAGGAGACGCACCTGTTCCGGTTGCCAGCGATCGAGGGTGAGCAGTTCGATCGCCTGTCGGTTACACCAGAGGAGTTGATTATCGGCATCGACGTGAAGATAGCCGACCGGCGCGCGATCGAGCAGGGATTTCTGAATGGCGAGGGTTTCCTCTAACTGCCGCGTTCGTTTTTCGAGAAACTGCAACTCGCGCCGCACGAGAGAGGTGACGGGAAAACTTCTTGCCAGCGTACCCGCATCGGACTGAGCGGTGAGTAGACGCTTTAATTCCCGATTCGAGCGGGAGATCTGCCAGTAACAGATCGCTAACCCCAAGACGATACCGAGAATAAAAGCGAAAAAAGTCATCGTTCGCCGGATTTTTACCGAAGTTGAATTCTTTAAATTCTATCGGTAAATCTCCCGATCGGGGGTTCGCCGATCACCCGAAACGATACCCGAAACCGCGGACGGTGATCAGGTATTCCGGTTGGCCGGGATCGAGTTCCAATTTCTCCCGTAACCAGCGGATATGAACATCGACGGTTTTCGTATCCCCGAGGAAATCCGGCCCCCATACCTGTTCGATTAACTGCTCGCGCGACCAAACCCGACGGGGATAACTCATAAATAGGTCGAGAAGGCGGAATTCTTTGGGGGAAAGGTTGATTTCTTCCCCGCGGACGATGACGCGACATTCTTGGGTGGAGAGGGTGACATCGCGATATTTCCGGACGGGGGCCGCGGACCCGGAAGTGAATCCCTGACGGCGGATCAGCGCGCGACAACGGGCGATCAGTTCCCGCATACTGAAGGGTTTGGTGAGATAGTCATCGGCCCCGACTTCTAGGCCGAGAACCCGATCGGTCTCGCTGGCTTTGGCGCTGAGGATGAGGATAGGGATGATATTCCCGTGATGGCGCAGGAGACGACAGATATCGAGGCCGTTGATGTGGGGTAACATGACATCGAGAATCACCAGATCGAGACGGGATTCGAGGTTGGGGTTATCGTTATTTTGAAGGATTTCCAGGGCCGATCGTCCGTCCTTGACACCGATCGCCTCGTAACCTTCTTCTTGTAGCGCGAGAACGATCATGTCCCGGATGAGATCTTCATCTTCGACAATTAAAATCCGATGGGGGGTAGGGAGGTCAGAATTGGGGAATAGGGCGGGATTGTCGAGCGTTAACATAAAATGATGGAATGGCTCCTCTTAGGTGATCCCATATCAAACTGTACCCGAAAACGGGAGTCGGAGGGAAATGTTATTACAATTATCTACCTGGCCCGAGGTGGAATCCTATTTAGAAAGATCCCGAGGGATTATTATCCCGATCGGTTCGACGGAACAACACGGGCCGATCGGTCTGATCGGTACGGACGCTCTCTGCGCGGAGGCGATCGCGAAAGGTGTGGGGGAAGCGGTCGCGGCGATGGTCGCGCCGACGTTGAACGTGGGGATGGCGTTACATCATACGGCGTTTCCGGGGACGATCTCCCTGCGTCCGAGTACGTTGATCGCGGTAGTTCTAGATTACGTGACCTGTCTGGCCCGCTCGGGATTCGATCGCTTTTTCTTTATTAACGGTCACGGGGGGAATATCGCCACGCTCAAGGCCGCTTTTTCGGAAACTTACTATCATCTGGAGTCGATCGATCGCGAGGTGAAATGTCAGGTGGGGAATTGGTTCGCGTGTCGATCGGTCTATCAACTGGCGAAAGAGTTATACGGGGATAAGGAGGGTTCCCACGCGACACCGAGCGAGGTGGCGTTAACGTGGTATCTTTACCCGGATTTTATTAAAAAAGCTTCGATGTCGGAAACGGTGGCTTCGGGTTATCCGATTTACGGTTCGCGCGATTTCCGGGAACATTATCCGGACGGACGGATGGGATCGAGTCCGGATCTGGCGACTCCCGAACACGGACGGCGGTTTTACGAGGTGGCGGTTAAGGAGTTGAGCGAGGCTTATTTACAGTTTATGGGTTAGATGGGGGGATTAGGAGTTTTCTGCGATCGAGATGAGATCTCCGCTTCGTTTAATCCGATTGCCCAAGGTTAGCCCCGTATCGGGGAACTGGCAAAACACCAATCGACGATCTGTTGTCCCAGATATTCCCATTCGGTGCGTAAGTCTGTATCGACCATTTGAGCGATTTTGTGAGGATCTTGTTTTTTCAGCCACTCGATAGAATCTTCTAAAAGTTTAGCTCCGAAACCACTGAAAATATAACACTCACATTCATCTTTTTTTACATTACATTTCCAATCCTCAATACATTCTTTGGCTATACGACTGGATAAAGTCGGTATGCTGCCGAGTTTTTCTTGCCAGAATTTTTTTATGGCTTGATTAGATGAGTTAGCAAGATGGAAAAATTTAGAACCTTCTTTTAGATGTAAGAAATTTCTAACTTCAATTCCAGAACTATCCGTGATAGATTCGAGAATTTCTAGGGCTTTACTACGTTCACGATTGGACTGACAAACCTCGGACAATATCGAGTTTGGTATTAAATTTTCAACCGCTCTAACCTTTAAAATAATAAGCTGTGTAAAAACAAGATTGATATCATCGATCTCTTGGATTTTTTGAGCGGTACCACCTAGATTAGCACTGGGTGAAAGTCTATCACTATCGACAATACAGAGACATAAATTTTTTCTTGAATTTTGATTTTTTTGATATTCAATGGCAATTAAACTGCCTCCTGCTCCTATCGGGGTGTAATCGATCGGTACACTCTTTAATTGTTTCCAGACACGAAAAACTTTCACGATAATTTCGTAAAATTTTGTATCTATATCATGTTCACACAGAAGGATTGTTTTTTGGATTTTAGCGGAATCATTAAAAAATCTCGCTGGGACTTTGATAATCTGTTTTCCTCCAGATAATTCTAGTTTTGGTTCTGGACAAGGTTCGAGAACTTCGATATACTTCGATACGACTTGAAGATTGGCATTAAATTCTACAGAATTATACAATTTTTGATAGATAGCTCGCTCATTCGCCGATAAATCAGCGCATTCCAGAACTGGCTTCAATGTTTCTTTCTTGGCGATAACTTTATGTTTTCCCTCTTTGATAGCGATCGCTAAATATCTCAGAGCTTCTACAATTTCCTCATTTAAGTTTTCGGTCAACGATCGATCGATTTTAATCAGCATCCTTTCTCCTTTTAACTATCCATATCCATTTCAAAAAATCCTAACGGCCAATCGACTAGATAGCCATCCTCATCAAAATGAGAGGTTTTTACCATAACGTTTCCTGATTGATGTTCGGTCTCGAAGAGAACGATATTAATATCATCCGCTTCAATTTTTTTCTTAGCGACTAAATCGCCTAACTTATTAATCAAGGTTTCGCTGTGGGTTTCTATCACTAAACGAAGATCGATTTCGTTATCCTTGGCCGCTTGAATGGAATCAACAAAAGCATTCGTCAACATTCCTTGTAGACGAGGATGAAGATGTAGTTCAGGTTGTTCAATAGCGAAAATAATAGGACTAGGGGCATTAAAGAAACTAGCGAGGACAGGAATGCCAGGAATTTGATACAAACTAGCTGGATTAGATGAAATCTTTCTCTTGATTTTTCGGTTTTTACTGAGTAGCCATAGTTGGGTTATCACGGGAAGAATTTGAGAGAAACCGAATCCAGTATCAACGATATTAATCCCATCTTCAGTTTTGGGTTTATTGCCTCCAGGGAAGAATGATTTAATTTTGAGAGACACGAGATCTAAGGTTTGAGAAAGAATGACTTCAAAGCCAAAATGCTGACGAGTCCAGCCTCGAAAATCCTGTAATTCTTCCTCCGTTAAACTGCGAATAAACATGAGCAAATTTTGACCACTAGGATCTAATTCATCTACAACAAGATCTTGATTTCTGTTATATCTAAAAATCGGATTTCTAAATGGGGCTATATAACTTACTTGTCTAAAAAAATCGCCTAAAGTGATATCACATTTTTCAAGAATGATTGGCAAAAATTTAGCGATTAATAAATTTTTAATTTCTTGAAAATCAGAATTTGTTATTTGCCAAGAAGAAATCTTTTGAAGGTTTAAAATATCAATATATCTATTTTTTTTAATGTCTTTTAACATGGCTTCAGAACTGCCGAGTCCTACAGAAAAAATAATTTTAGCAATGTTCTCCGCCGATTCTTCTGCCGATTCTTCTGCCGATTCTAATGATGTGTCGCGAGGTAATATATTTTTTATTTTTTGTTCCAATAATTTAACAATAGAAAAAAATACAATTGTTCGTCTCCAGCGAGAGTATACACGAAACATCTCCGACTCACGATCCTCGTTCAATATCTCTTTTATTTCTACGAGAAAAGGTAATAAGTTTTGACTGTCGGTTTTTCTAAATAACTGTTTACCTGTAAGTTGAAGGATATTCAAATCGTTAATTTCAAATCTTGATAAATAACCATCTTCTTCAAAATCCACTTGAACCTTGGAATCATTTAAATTTAAAATTATAGATTGTATTGTTGTTGATTGGGTATTACGAATTTCCGCAAGTTTGAGTGTCAATGATACGCTAATATCCTCTAAAATATTATTAATGGGAATCGGGTCAAACCCGAAGAAATCATAAGAACTACCAATATCTTGTTCGATCAAAAAATTAAATGAGAAGCTTATCCCTTCCTCGGCGTTATTTTGATGGGCATTCTCATAATTGCCAAAGTCAACTAGGCGACCATTCCATAAAATCGGGCCGGTGGTTCTAGTTTCTACACTCTGTTTCAGCAAGGGAAAAAGACGGAGAAATGTACTTTTGCCCGAACTGTTCTCACCGAGCAGGACGGTGATGGGCTTGATTTGAATATCTCCCGTGTCCGATAAACAGCGTAGTCTCTGAACTCGAATAGACTCCATGCTCTTTTCTCCCGCTGACTCTGTGACGCTTTTTCTCCAGGCAAACTTCTAGGCTTCTGTAAATCGCATTAGAAGGATGGCCGGAAACCTTAAACTAGAATCTCGATCGATCTACTTCGAGCATTCTACCCCATTCAAAAGCTGGCGGATCATTCGATTTCAAAAAATTTACAGTTAAACATGGTTTATAAGGGAACACTAACCCACCGCGTAATCCGTATAGGGACGGAGATAGGCGGGATGGAATCCGAGAACGATATCTTCTTTGTCCACTCCCATATCGACCAGTTCTTTCGCAATATCTACATCGGTAAAATTACATTGAATCCAGATTTTATTGTCTTTAATATCAAAGTGCATAACACATCCATAAACTCGTTTCTTTCCTTCCCATCCCATCCGAACTAATTGATAATGATCGTGTTCTGTGTCGAAAATGGCTTGGCTTTCAATCTCGCCGTAAGCGTATGAATAACTGGCGTATTCAGAAATAAGTTCTTTGATTTTATTTCGATAAAATTCTAATTTTTCCATTGAAATATAACTCCTTTTTCTGGATCGTAAACAATTAATTTTAAATTTTGAGATTGAATAATTGTTTGGGCGAATTCAAGCTTAAAAAAGCCATTGTACGCTTCTTCAGGAATTGCTAAATATAAAGTTCGATATGGCTCTTGAATGGTTAAAATTGTTCTATAGTTGATAAATTGACCTATGGCTAAATGAAAATCCGAAATGGTCGAACTTCCTAAAAAACTTTTGATTTCGACGGCGATGGTCTGTCCGTCTTTTTCAGCGGCGATTAGTCTTTCCGCCGCTAGATCGATATACATATCGACTCCACCGAAACTGAGATGGAGAGGATCGGCGGTTATCGTCCACCCGTCCTTTTCTAAAGCGATTCTAACTATACCGTGAAACTTATCTCTAGCGGACATCGATCGCTCCCATCTCTATCGTATCCTTTCCAGAAATCCGGCACGGGGTAAACATTCCCCGTACCGTAACTTTTTTAAGCGCCCTCGCGTAATTTATCCAAGACCGATCGATCTTCTAACGTGGAAGTATCGCCCGATATTTCCTGTCCCGAAGCTAGATTCCGCAGGAGACGACGCATGATCTTCCCGGAACGCGTTTTCGGCAGGACATCGGTAAAGCGGATATCTCCCGGACGGGCGATAATGCCGATTTCCTTGACGACGTGATCCTTTAATTCCTTCGCTAACTCGTTGCTAGAGTCGTAACCTCCCTCCAGCGTCACGAACGCGTAGATTTCCTCGCCCTTGATCTCGTCCGGTCGTCCTACCACGGCCGCTTCGGCTACCGCGGGATGGGAAACCAGTGCCGATTCAATCTCCATCGTTCCTAACCGGTGTCCGGAAACGCTGATCACGTCATCCACGCGACCCATTACCCAGAAGTATCCATCCTCGTCGCGACGGCTACCATCTCCCGCGAAGTAGAGATACTGCCCGTCGCGGGGGGCGATGTGTTCCCAGTAGGTACTGCGGAATCGATCGGGATTTTTATACACCGTTCTCAGCATACTCGGCCAGGGGTGTTTGATCACCAGATAGCCCCCCTCGTTGGTTCCGACGGGATTACCATCGAGATCCACCACGTCGGCGATAATGCCGGGGAAAGGACGCGTCGCGGAACCCGGTTTCGTGGGAGTCGCGCCGGGAAGGGGAGTGATCATGATACCGCCGGTTTCCGTCTGCCACCAAGTATCGACGATCGGGCATTTTTCCTTCCCGATCACCCGGTAGTACCACATCCAGGCTTCCGGGTTGATCGGTTCGCCCACGGTTCCCAGTAAACGCAGGGAGGAGAGATCGCGCGCGTTGGGAAGTTCTTCGCCCATTTTAATAAAAGCGCGGATCGCGGTGGGCGCGGTATAGAAAATATTGACCCGATATTTCTCGATCACGTCCCAAAAACAACCGAGATTGGACGGTCGTGGGACTCCCTCGTACATTACCGTCGTCGCGCCGTTGGATAGGGGGCCGTAGACGATATAGCTATGGCCGGTAATCCAGCCCACGTCGGCGGTACACCAGTAGACATCAGTATCCTTGAGGTCGAATATCCATTTGGTGGTCATGTGGGTGTAGAGGTTATAACCGCCGGTGGTGTGAACGACTCCTTTCGGTTTGCCGGTCGATCCGCTAGTGTAGAGGATGAATAGCGTATCCTCGCTGTCCATCGGTTCCGCGGGACAGTTGGCGGAAACCTGTTTTTGTAAATCGTGCCACCAGACATCGCGACCTTCTACCATCGTCACCGGTTCTTTGGTGCGTTGGACGACGAGGACTTTCTCGACGCTGGGGGCGGCGTTATCGGCGAGGGCGAGGTCTACCTGTTCTTTGAGGGCGACGACTTTATCTTTGCGGAAACCCCCGTCCGCGGTGACGACGACTTTCGCGGAGGCATCGTTTAACCGATCGCGCAGGGCATCGGCGCTAAATCCGCCGAAAACGACGCTATGGGGCGCGCCGATTCGGGCGCAGGCTAACATGGCGATCGCCGCCTCGGGGATCATCGGCATATAGATTCCCACCACGTCGCCTTTTTTCACGCCGAGTTCTTTGAGCGCGTTGGCGAACTGGCAGACCTCGCGATGCAATTGTTCGTAGGTGATGGTACGACTATCGCCGGGTTCTCCCTCCCAGATAATCGCCGCTTTATTACGTCTCCACGTCGCGAGATGTCTGTCAATACAGTTGTAAGAAATATTAATCTTTCCATCGACGAACCATTTCGCGAAGGGGGGTTGCCAGTCGAGAACCCGCGACCATTTCTCGAACCAATGCAGTTCTTTTTCGGCTAGATCCGCCCAGAACGCTTGGGGGTCGGCTTTGGCTCTCTCGTAGAGGGCTTCGTAATCGACGAAGCTTTTGATGGTCGCGTCGCGGGAAAATGCCTCGCTCGGGGGAAATTTACGGTCTTCCTGTAAAACGGATTCGATCGTTACTTCTGCCATAGGTAATGACGGGATAAATTCTCTTGCAATCCAGATTACCGCCTCGCGTTCCCCCCGGCGCTGTTGAAAGGATTTCTTTACCCCCCTGTTAAGGTTGGGAGCGATCGAGTTCCCGAGACTCCCGCGAGCGTTTCTTTCCCGCCCGAATTTCCTCTAGTACAATGGGCGAATAGCGCTTATGGGTGTGAGGGCTAGTTTAGGATGAAAATAACGAACCGAGCCTTATTTTCGGGGATGCCGTGGGTAAAAATAGCGATTTTTCTCGTCGTAACGTCGAGCGTGGCGATCGATAGAATCCTAGCCGGGGAAACCCGTTTACCCTCTCCCCCGGCGCTCAAAAAACCGGCCGCGAGAGCGATCGACCCAAAGCCCGCGGTTTCCCCGTCCCCCCGCTCACGGGAATACGTTTTTCAAGCGCCCCCTTCCGTCCGGCCCGCGACCGTTACCGATAGCCGAACTCTACCGATAAAACCCCCGACACGGGTAATTTCTAAACGAACCCCACCGACGGATCGATCGGACTCCGCGCGACGGGGGATCGTCAGCGATCGACTGTTTCTCGTGCGGGTATCGGCGAGTAGTACGGAGGCTCTAGCCCGAATCCAGAAAATCGAACCCTTCGCTTACATCCGTCCCGACGAGAACGCGATCGATGCCGGCATTTTCCAACAACAGAACCAAGCCGATCGACGGGTGCGAGAATTAGCCTCGATCGGTTTCAGCGCCAAAGTCGTCACGCGGTCCGGCGATTAGCGATCGGCGGTCAGCGAATCACCGTTACCGGCCGGGGAATCGGGAACCCGCGCCAACTCTTCCGTCGAAAGCGGATAGCCGATCGCTGAAAGCTTGGTGCTATCGCTCGTTCGCGCTTAATAAGTCGTTAAATTTCGAGGCTGTTATTCGCAGTATGCTGGGAATGAGCGACAACTATCGAGATCAGAGTTTACATCTATGCTAGAGAAAATCCTATACGCTGACTCCGGAACCGGCCACACCCAGGAAATGCTTCAAGCCTTGATGGATATCCCCGCGTTCCGGAAAGCCACGATTACCATCCTGCACGTTGTCCCCCCGCAAGTCACCACCGAAGCCCTAACCAGCAAGTGGGAAGAGGGAACGCGAGTGCTTGCCAAAATCCTCGAAGAAGTGAAGATCGATCCCGCGAAAGTCTCGACGATTCTCCGTCAGGGCGATCCCAAAGATACGGTCTGCCAGGTAGCCGACGAGATCGGCGCGGATCTGATCTTGATGGGATCGCGGGGACTCAAACGCTTGGAAGCCATCCTCGAAAATTCCGTCAGTCAGTACGTTTTCCAACTGACCAACCACCCGATGCTGTTGGTAAAAGACGATATTTACGTTAAAAAAATTAAGCGGGTGATGGTAGCCCTCGATAAATCTTCCACCGCCGATTACGCTCTCGATCTCGCGCTTTTCCTACTCCGGGATTATCCCGACGCGGAACTGATCCTCGCCCGCGTGAACCCCGACCTGAAACCGGAATACGCGCCCACCAGCCAGCGGGAGATGGAAGAGAATCCCGTTGTCGGCGCGGCCGCGGCCAAGGTGAAACGGATGAACGTTCCCTATCGTTGCGTGGTCGCGGGAGGGAAACCCGGCGAACAACTCTGCAAGATCGCGGAGGATTATAACGTCGATCTCTTGCTGTTGGGATCGCCCGATCGCCGTCCGTCGGTGGCCAAAACGCTACCGGATCTCGATCGACTCCTGGGAACCTCCCTCTCGGACTACGTGCGCGTGAACGCTAACTGTCCCGTCCTCCTAGCCCGAAAAGAAGGCGTGTAAAACGGACAACGGGCGCGAGGGAAAACCCCGCGCCTTGATTTTTGCTAAGATAAAAAAGGTCAACTAGCTTTTTAAAGCGTGTTAACAGTCAGAAATACGGGCTTTTGACCTTCTATCGTTTACCTGATTCCTCGCGGATGTCCGATCCTGGCTCTTCTCAAAGTGGACTCGGCCTGTGGTTCCAACGCTTGAGCGCGGCGGGTTTACTCGCGGGACAAGTGTTCTTACACCTTCTCAAAAGCCGTATTCATCGCCGCAATACCCTAGAACAGATGAACGTGGTCGGGCCGGAGTCCCTGACGATCTCCGTGGTGACGGCGGCTTTCGTGGGTATGGTCTTTACCATTCAGGTGGCGCGGGAATTTATTTTTTTCGGGGCCGGAAGTTATGTCGGGGGGGTGTTATCCCTGGCCCTGACGCGGGAGTTAGCCCCCGTTTTAACCGCGGTGGTGGTGGTGGGACGAGTGGGATCGGCTTTCGCCGCCGAGATCGGTACGATGCGGGTTACGGAACAGATCGACGCGCTGTATATGCTGAAAACCGATCCGATCGATTATCTAGTCATTCCTCGCGTGCTGGCCTGTAGTGTCATGTTACCGATCCTGACGGTGATCTCCCTCGTCACGGGACTGTTCGGCGGTTTACTGATCTCTAAGAGTCTCTACGGTATCTCTTACCCGATGTTCCTGCAATCGGTACAAAATTTCCTCGACGTGTGGGATCTGATCAGCGCCGTCCTGAAATCGATCGTTTTCGGGATCTTGATCGCGGTGATCGGTTGCAGTTGGGGGTTAACCACCACCGGCGGAGCGAAAGGGGTCGGTCAATCGACCACCACGGCTGTCGTTACTTCCCTCCTAGCCATCTTCGTCGCCAATTTTTTTATGTCCTGGCTTCTCTTTCAAGGAACTGGCAACGCGAGAGTCGGATAGGGGGATGGAGGAGATGGGGGAGATGAGGGAGATTAAAGAGAAAAAGCGGTCAGTGGTCAGCTATATCTCTCTTTAGATAGTAGCCAAGACGGAAAAACTCGCTCTTTGAAAGCCTCCTGACTCCTGCTTCCTACCTCCTGCCTCCTGACTCCTGACTCCTGACTCCTGCCTCCACCGAAAATTTCAATACTCAAACGTTTATCGCGATTATGCCGACTATTTTCGAGGTTACGAAACCGTTATACCCGATCGCTTTTTCCGCGATCCGCGGCCATTTGGAAGAAGCGCATCAAGTGCTATTGGATAAACTGAACGCGATCGATCGCTCCCGTCACGGATTTTGGGGCGCGTGGCTGATCTCGCAACTAAACGATACCTTTCAAGTGAACGATCCGCGTTTAGCGGTTAATCTTTGGGGGTTATCCTTTCCCAACCCGCTCGGACTGGCGGCCGGATTCGATAAAAACGGTCTGGGGGCGGGAGTTTGGGATAGTTTCGGCTTCGGTTTCGCGGAGGTGGGGGCGGTCACATTGGAAGGACAGCCGGGCAACCCCACCCCCCGTTTATTCCGTCTTCCCGACGATCGGGCCGCCCTGAACCGTATGGGAGCGAACAATCGCGGCGCGGCGGCTTTGGCCGAAACCCTACAGGCTTGCTGGCGACAACAACCGCGACGGATTCCCATCGGGATCAATCTCTGTAAGTCGAAAAATACGCCCCTAGAAGCCGCTCCGGGGGATTATCTGGGGAGTTTCCGCTATCTGTTCGATCGCGCGGATTATTTCGTCGTGAACGTCAGTTCGCCGAACACGCCGGGATTGCGTTCCCTGCAATCCGGGGAACAACTCGATCGCATTCTCGACACCCTCCAGACGGAAAATCAGGGTAGAAAGCCTTTACTGGTGAAAATCTCCCCGGATCTGGCGTTGGAAGAGATTAAAACGATTCTAGAGCTATCCAAGACCTATCGATTGGCGGGAATCGTCGCCACGAACACCACGATCGATCGATCGGGACTGAAAACCCGCGTCCTACCGCAAACCGGAAAATCGATCGAGGAGGAAGCCGGGGGAATTAGCGGCCGACCCCTGCGCGAGCGCTCTACCGAGATTATCCGCTTTATTTACCGGGAAACCCGCGGGGAACTGCCGATTATCGGGGTCGGGGGCATTTTCTCGATCGAGGATGTCTGGGAGAAAATCACCGCGGGGGCGAGTCTGTTACAGGTTTACACCGGTTGGTTATATCAGGGACCCTGGATGGTTCCGACCGTTTTAAAAGGATTGGGGGACAAATTAGCGGGAAAAGGGTTCGATCGTCTCGCGTCGGCCGTGGGAAGCGAGAATCCCCGGTAAACTTCCCGGAGCGTTTCCCGTGAACCATTTTGAAAAATAGGAGCGAGATCGGGTCCCGCTCCTATCCCTAAACTAATGGATGGATAACGATGAGAGAAGAACGCGGCCTTCAATAGGGTGCCACTAACGATACAGATACGGCATTTCCGGGAAGGGGTCGGTCTCCAGAAAGTCCGGGCTTTCGGGAATCTTCCGAATATCCGAATAAAAGTACCGTGAAATTCCGGTTAGATTGGTTGAACTTAAGAAACTATTGGCTTTTTCTACTTTTTTCGCGGCAGAAAAAGCCTTTTAGTGTCCTCATTTCCAATATCCATCTTTATCTTAAAAACGGTTACGGGGAAATTTCGGGTAGATTTCGGGTAGATTTCGGGCAGATTGTCCGGGGTCGGCTCGCGGGAGATCCAATTTCTCGCCCGTCGAGCGGGAGTCAAGAGCCGGAAGGGAGAATTGAGAAGGAGCGATCGCTACATTCGCGGAACCATCGCGATCTTTTCCCGAACCGTGATTTTTCCAGCTTTTAGAGGGTCAAAAAACCATGCTGTAGGAGGTCTAATCAACTTGAACCCGCTAATTCCGATGTTCCGAAGAGTGTATATCCATTCTGTCCCGATTTTCGAGCGCCCGCCGGCATAATTTTATCCTTTTCGATCGCTCGGTGACGGCCCGGAAACTAGATCTGCTTGAGTCGGTAGCCGAAACCGTGAACCGTCTCGATAAAATCGTCGGGAGCGCCGGCTTCCCGAAGTTTCTGCCGGAGACTTTTCAGGTGGGATTTGACGGTTTCCTCGGAGGGGGGATCGTCGAGAGACCAGAGGCGCTCGATAATGCCCCCCCGACTCAGCACCCGTCGCCCGCTCGATACCAGGAGTTCCAAAAGCGCGTACTCTTTGGGGGTCAAGCGTAACGGTTCGTTCTCGTAAACGACCTCGTAAGTGCTGGAATTCAATCGCAGGTCTCCCCAAGAGAGCCCCGGAGAGTCGATCGAGTTTCCCCGACGCAAGAGTACCCGTACCCTGGCGATTAATTCGGGCATCTCGAAGGGTTTGACCAGATAATCGTCGGCCCCGGCCTCCAAGCCTTTGACTTTATCGGTGAGGGTATCGCGGGCGGTTAAGATGAGAACGGGCAGGAAAAAACGGTTGGCTCGCAGTCGGGTACAGAGAGTGATCCCGTCCATTTTCGGCAGGGTCAGATCGAGGATGACCAGACTGTATTCTAGAGTTTGGAGCCAATCCCAGGCGGATTCCCCATCGGCCACCCGATCCACAACATAATTCAGATCGCTTAGGGCTTCCGTTAACATTTCCGCCATTCCCGTATCGTCTTCTACAATTAAAATTCGCATGACCGGAACTGATTTCGAGCGAACGTCTCAGGATGTCACGACCGATCCCGAACCGCGGGGGATGGGACGGCTATTTGTATCGCTGACTCTACCACAATCGATCGGTTGACGGTCAATAAATTTTCCAGAAACCCGATAATCCCGGTCGAGATAGTCGGGTAACATTTGAAGGCTTTCCGATCCCCCCTCGCGAGCGACTATGAGATGGTTTAACGAACGGCTCAAACTCCTCTGCGGTTTTAGTTTAGCGTTATCGATCACCGGGCTGGCCAACTTTTTCGCCCAGCAAAACACCCTGCGCTCGATCGAGAATACCGCGCGCGTCCAACAGGCGCGTACCGTTCTCGACACTCTCGAAGATCTTTTCGCCGCCCTGCTCGATAGTGAATCGGCGCGGCGGGGTTATATTATTTCGGGAAGCCGGTCGGAGTTACAGCGCTATTATCGAGCGATCGAGGGTATCGCCCCGAAACTCGATCGATTGGAGAGATGGTTCGCCGATAATCCCGTCGAACGCGGGAGAATCGAGGATTTGCGCGGGTTGGTCGCCCGAAGGCTCGCCCTGGCGGAGCGATCGATCCTCCTCTACCAAAAGCACCCCACCGATCGAGAACAACAGGCGCGCTGGCTGATCGCTAACGAGAAAATCCGTCTGGCCGTTCGCCAGATTATCGAGCGGATGAAAACGGACGAGCGACAACGACTCCACGCCTGGATCGAGCGATCGCGCGAGAGTATTCGCGACGGTCAGCGGGCGGAACTGATTAGCCTCTGTCTCGGGATCGCGGTTCTGTTCGCGACCTTCGCCCTACTTTACTGGCAGATGGTCGAGCGCGAGAGAGTGGAAATTCTCCAGTATAAGTTAGCCAAGGAAAAAGAACTCGGCGATCTGAAACTGCGTTTTTTTTCCCTGGTATCCCACGAATTCCGCACGCCGTTAAGCGTGATTCTCGGTTCGATTCACCTACTGACCGAGCGCGGTCAGGGATGGACGGAGGAGAAAAGACAGAAAAATCTTCAACGCGTTCAATCTTCCGCGAGAACGATGACCCGATTGTTGACCGATATCCTGACCCTGACGCGGGCCGAGGCGGGTAAGTTAGATTTCCGCCCGGAATGGATCGAGGTAGAATCGTTCTGTCTGAATTTGATCTCGGATTTCGAGGCTCTCGGGGAACTCGATCGCCCGATCGAATTCAGTAGTAACAATCCGGGATATTACGCCCGACTGGATGAAAAACTCCTGCAATCAATTCTCGGTAATCTGCTCTCGAACGCGATCAAGTATTCTTCCCCCCAAAAAACCGTTCACTTTCGCTTATCCTGTCAGCCGGAAACGGTGATCTTTCAAATTCAAGACGAGGGATGCGGTATTCCCCCGGAATCCCTACTCACTCTTTACGAACCTTTCTACCGCGCCCCGAACGCGAGAGAGATCGCGGGAACGGGGCTAGGATTGGCGGTGGTTAAACAATGTCTGGAACTGCACCGGGGGGAAATTTCGGTTAAGAGCCGGGTGGGAGAGGGAACGATCTTTACCGTCCAAATTCCCCGCGAGGTGGAGAGAGACGGGGAGAGAAACACGCTCCCCCCATCGGATTCGCGATAGTTAACACGCTCGATTTTGTTTAACCCACCGTTTTCTTGTCAGCTTTCCCGCGTCCTTTTCTAGAAGGAAAATCGACTTTTCGATCGAGGGAAACGCGGAGATCGGGGTCGCGATCTTTTTCCTCCCCTCTCACCTCGATCGAATCGGTTTTTAGGCCATCGCGGTCGTCATCCGACGGCAGGATTCCGCACAACGACGGCAGGATTCCGCGCAACGACGACAGTAATCGTTATCGTATTTCTCGCATTCCGACGCGCAATGATCGCAGATTTCCGCGCACACCTGACAGACTCGCCCGTGAAACTCGGAATCGCGAATCATAAAACGGGTACAGAGCGCGCAGATATCGGCACAATCGCGACAGGACGCGATACATCGAGCCATGATCTGCTCCATATCCCCGTACAGGCAAGCGGTCGCGCAATTCTCGCAATCTTTTAGACATTGAAAACAATCCTCGATACAGGTTTCTAACGAGGATTTACGGGATTGAGTGGCGGTCATAAATTCACCCCGGCAAATGAAACAAGCGCGGGACTAAGTATTCGGTATCTAGCCCCACGAATTCACTGTAAAAAACTATTTTCTCTCCTGTCTCTATCTCTCGAAAGAGATCTTTTTCTTTTTACAAAAAGCAACATCTTTTTCGCGAAATACCGACGGTATCTAGCGGAAATCATTGTTTAATCTAGAGCTTACCCCTCCTCGATGGTTGCCGATCGGGGACGGGAAGAATTGATCTTGACGTTAGGGAGTTCGATCGGAACTAGATCGTCTATATCTTTCGGTCGCGGCGAATCTCCCGCTAGTCGGTATTGTGGCGAACCGGGTATTTGTTAGGTTGCTTTTGAACTAGATAGTTAATTCAGAATCGAAATACACGCGATGGATAACGTTAAACGAATGAATGACGAAATTTCGGTCGCGACCGTCCAACCCGCGCCGGAAGATCTACAAGAGGCGGTCCGAGAAAATTATAAATCGCTCTTAAATTTGCGTTCCCCGGAGGAAGAGGGCGCGCTGAAAGACGAGTCCGAGAGAGCCGAGAGCGCGGGACTCGAATATCTCAATATTCCCGTCCGTCCGGACAGTTTAAACGAGGCTCAGGCCGATCGCATTCTCGAAGAGATCGATCGAATGCCGAAACCGCTCTTAATTCACTGTAAAAGCGGACTACGTTCCGGCGCGATGGCGCTCATGTATATCGCCACCCGCGAGGGAATCAGCGCGGAAACGGCGATGGACCGGGGGCGAAAAATGGGATTCGATTGTGACTCGTCCCCGCGGATGAAAGAATTTTTCCGGCATTACATTTCCGAACACGTTAGCGCGAAATAAATTCCCGCTACTGTACCCGATCGAAGCGGGAGGAATCCGCGAAATGGCACTCGTTTTAGAGCAGATCAATGTCGAGGGACTGGCCCAATTATCCTATCTCGTGGGGGACGATAAAGCCGGAGTGGCCGTGATTATCGATCCCCGTCGGGACGTGGATATCTATATACAGCGAGCTAGAGAATTAGGGGTAAAACCGATCGCCAGCGTGGAAACCCATATTCACGCCGATTTTGTCTCCGGTTCCCACGAACTGCGCGCGCGCTTGGGAATTCCCATCTACGGGGGGAAAAGCGACGATTATCAATTCGATTTACACCAATTGCAAGAGGGAGACACGATCGAGGTCGGTAGCGTCACCCTGCGCGCGCTCCACACCCCCGGCCACACTCCCGAACATATCTCCCTCCTCATTCACGACGCGAAACAGGGAAAAGAACCCTTCGGACTGTTTACCGGCGATACCCTGTTCAATCTCGATGTCGGTCGTCCGGATCTGTTGGGGGGTGGGACGGAAAAACGACTGGCGCGGGAGCTTTATCGCTCGTTATTCGAGAAAATCCTGCCTCTCGGCGATCGGATCGAGGTCTATCCCTGTCACGGAGCGGGATCGTCCTGCGGGAAGTCGATCGGCGATCGCCGTCATAGTACCATCGGTAACGAGCGGCTGTTTAATCCCGCGTTGCAAGAGCGATCGGAAGACGAGTTCGTTGATTGGTTGTTGGGGGATATGCCGGAACCGCCGCGCCATTACGCCAGACTGAAGAAAATCAACGCCAAAGGCGCGCCGGTAGTCGGTTGTTTGCCCACCCTACAACCGTTAAGCGCGTCCGAGTTCCGGCAAAAAATGGACGAGGAAAACACGCTAATTCTCGATACTCGATCGATTCTCGCGTTCGGGGGGGGACACGTCCGGGGAGCGATTAATATTGCCCTACGTCCCGCGTTTCCCAATTGGGTGGGATGGATGATTCCCCCGGAGCGCTCCCTACTGGTAATCGTGGAGAGCGAGCGGGATGTAAAATTGGTGACGGAGCAACTTTTCCGCGTCGGGTACGACCATTTAGCGGGTTATCTCCACGACGGGATGACGAGTTGGCAGGACGCGGGATTGCCGTTAGAGCGGGTGACGGAATGGACCGTCCACGATTTGAACCGACACCGACAGGACGAGAATCTTACCGTTCTCGACGTGCGCGGGGACGAGGAATACCGACAGGGATTTATACCGGGAGCCGAACATATTTTCGTCCCCCGTTTGGAAGAAAATCTCGATCGACTCGATCGGGATCGCGCGATCGCTACCTACTGCGGGAGCGGTTATCGCGCCTCGATCGCCGCCAGTATTTTACAGAAATCCGGGTTCGATCGGGTGATTAACGTGCCGGGATCGTGGATCGCCTGGAAACAAGAGAATTTACCGATCGAGAAGCCGGAACCGCGAGAAGCGACGGTATCGTGAATACCGAGCGGTAAACGGGCAATATCGGGCAATCGATAGAGAACGGGCTACCGATCGAGCGGGATTTTCCCCTATCCTAGAATTATCCCGCGTCGAACGTTAGCCGGAAGAATTCTTCTCTTCCAGATTCTCTATCATGCTTAAACTCTATCATTTACCCATCTCGTTCAATTCCCGCCGTGTTTGGATCGCTTTACTCGAAAAAGGGCTGGAATTCGAGTTAATTCCCCTGCGCTTGGATGGCGATCAGCTACAACCGGAATTTCTCGCTCTCAACCCGTTTCACCGTATCCCCGTGTTAGTAGACGGCGATTTTACCGTGATCGAATCTCTGGCGATTCTCGACTATTTGGAAGCGAAATATCCCACCCCGGCACTTTTACCGGCAGACCCTCGATCGCTCGCGAAGGTGAAAATGGTAGAGATGGTGACGCTGACGGAATTAATCCCGCAAATTACGCTTTTCTCACGGCAGAGCCTCTGGGGAACCGACATCGACGCGTCACAACTCGCGGCGGCGAAAGAACGAACCGCCACGGTATTGCGTTTTTTTGAATCTTTACTGGGAGATAACCCCTATTTCGCCGGGGAAATGTTCACGAGCGCGGAGATCGTCGCCGGGACGATCGTACCCCTCTTACATTATTTTCAGATAGATTTAAGCGATTACCCGCGATTATCTCGGTGGAGCGAGGGATTACTGCAACGGGAAAGCTGGCGATCGACCGCGCCGACTCCCGAACAGATCGAGGAGTTTAAAGCCACGCGGCCGACAACCTAAGATCTCTCGCGGAATTCAAAACTTGTCCTGTGGTTAGGGAGTCAGGAGTCAGGAGCCAGGAGTCAGGAGGAAGAATATTATCGTTAAAAATCTCCCCAAACACCCATTTATCTTGTATAGTCGTAGTTTTTGAAGTTTTTAGACCCTCAACAACGAATTGTGCAAGAGGTCTCCTAATTCTCGGAACTTTCGGCGATCGATCGATCCTCGCGGGGGAAAAATCGATCGCCCGTTTCCCTTTCCTCCCAAGCGTTGAGGAAAATCGCATTTACCGTATTGCCGACCACGTTTAACACCGTCTTAAACCCGTCCGTCAATCGATCGACCCCGGCAACCAGCGCCACCCCCTCCAACGGCAAACCGGCCGCGGATAACACCGTCGTCATGGTAATCAGCGCCGAACCTGGAACCCCCGGCGTACTGAAGGATACCAGTAACCCGCTCAAAGCGATCGCCAACACGAGAGAGGGCGTGAGCGGAACTCCGTAGACCTGAGCGATAAAAAGCGCGTTAAAACCCTGTAAAATCGCCGAACCATCCCGTTTTAAAACCGTTCCCAACGGAATCGCGAAACTGGCGATCTCCTCCGGTAAACCGTACTCCTGAATATCGCGCAAAACGACCGGCAACGCGGCGTTAGAACTGGCAGTACCGAACGCGAGCGAGAGAGATTCCGCGAGAAACGAGTAAAAACGCGCCGGTTTCGCCTTCAGGAACCACAGGACGAGGGTATAAAAACCGATCATCAACGCGCTGGACAAAAACAGCCCGAACACGTAAAAAAACAGCCTCGCCACCAATTCCAGCCCCTGCGTGGCGATAACCGAGGCGATGAGCGCGAAAACACCCACCGGCGCGACGTAGAGAACAACCGAGAGGATTTTCTCGCTAATAACGTAAAGACTTTCCAGAAAATCTACAAAAGGTCGCGCCTTCTCCCCGGCCGACGCGATCCCGGCGCTGAATAAAACCCCCGCGACGATCACCTGTAACAGATTGCCACTACCGAGCGCGGCGATCGGGTTCACCGGAATCAGACTCACCAGCCAATCGATCGGCGAGACAGGCGCGACACTTTTCACCGCCACCGTCTCCGAGAATCCCGCCATTCCCGCGCCGGGTTGCAACAACAACGCCATCCCCATCCCGATACCGAGCGCGAGGGAACTGGTCAGGACATAACCGCTCAAAAGTTTGACTAGGTATCTCCCGACCCGCGTGGCATTCTGAACCCGCGTGAGACCGAGGATAAGCGAGGAAAAGACGATCGGCACGACGACGAACTGGATTAACCGTAAAAAAGCCCGACCGGTGGGGTCGAGTAGATAGCGATCGAGCGGCCCGATCGCGGCTGGGAAAAAGCCGTGCAGTCCCGACCCGAAGACAATTCCCAGACCGAGGGCGATTAAGATGAGCGTGGATAGAGTCATCGTGTGAAGTGAGAGAGCATCCCCTTTAGGATATACATTCGCGCTCTCGTTTACTTCTCCGTTTCTATCGAAGCCGCGCTCTGTCCGAATAGAATCGCCCGACTTTCCTCGCTCACCACCGGACGCGACGCGAGGGAACGACCTTTCTCGTAGGCCCGGATCACCGCGGGACGGGATTCGATCGAACCGAACCATCTCTGCAAATGCGGGAAATCGGCGAGATTTTGTCCCTGTATTTGATGGGGAACGATCCACGGATAGCAGGCCATATCGGCGATCGAGTAATCCCCGGCGATATACTCTCGATCGGCTAACCGTCGATTTAACACCCCGTAGAGTCTGTTCGTTTCACGGGTATAGCGATCGATCGCGTAGGGGATTTTTTCCGGCGCGTACTGCCCGAAATGGTGGTTCTGTCCCGCCATCGGCCCCAGTCCCCCCACCTGCCAGAATAACCACTCCAGCGTCGCGAAACGGGTTCTCGGGTCGCTAGAGAGAAACCGACCCGTTTTTTCGGCCAGATACAGTAAAATCGCGCCGGACTCGAACACGGAAATCGATTCTCCGCCGTCCGCGGGCGATCGATCGACGATCGCCGGCATCCGATTATTCGGCGAAATTTTCAAAAAATCCGGTTTAAATTGGTCGCCCGCGCCGATATTCACGGGGATAATCTGATAATCTAGCCCGGATTCCTCTAGAAAGATAGTAATCTTGTGGCCGTTGGGAGTCGGCCAGTAGTAGAGATCGATCATGATTTGCCTCCCATACTCCGAATTCCACTCAATAACATCCACAGTCCCGCGACCGTGATAGCGATCGCCAGACCGCCTAAAATCCAATCCATTACCGAGTTCGTTTCCATTAATACTCTCCGTCCGCGGGAAGCTCGATCGCACCCCGACCCGCGCCCATTCTACCATCTCCGCCGGTTCCGCGATTTTTCCCGATTCCCTCGCGTACAATGGAAGAATTCGGAGACCCGATTTCTTGACCCGAAATAACCGGTATCGCGCGTGATCGACTGGAACCCTTACCTAGAATCGATTTGTAACGATGATAAATACGCCCGATGGTGGACGGCTTACACCATAACGGACGTAGCCGGAAAAACACGCCTCCCGAAAACCGCCCCCCTGCTAACGGATTTACGGGTACAAACCATCGCGCCCCCACGAGAAAATCGCGAGGAAAACGAAGAAAAACCCGAACGTCTCCCCGTATTAGAAGCTTTACAGAAATACGCGCGCGATCACGTCCTCTTACGCGGTCGCCCCGGTTCCGGCAAATCCACGGTCTTAGCGCGATTATTATTCGAGAAAGCCGAAGAATCGAAAATTTTACTCGCTAATAATCCGAATCCTTCTAAAATAATCCAAATTCCTATTCTAGTCGAGCTTCGGGATTATGAAACCTCGATTTTCGATCTTATCCAGCAATTCCTGGAATGGCACGAACTGGAAATCGACAAAAACACCCTTGAAAATTTTCTCCGAGGACAGAACCCGATAATTCCCCTACTCTTGTTTGACGGGATCAACGAATTACCCTCGGATTCGGCGCGGCGGTCTTTACAGCGATTTCGCCAGAAACACACCAGAATCCCGATGATTTTCACCGCACGCGATCTAGCTATCGGTGGCGAACTCAATCTCGAAAAAAAGCTAAAAATGCTACCTCTCACCGAACCGCAGATGCGCGAGTTCGTCCGCGCCTATCTGCCGGAAACAGGCGAGAGAATGCTGGAACAGTTGGGAAATCGCCTTTGGGAGTTCGGGAAAACTCCTTTACTGTTATGGATGCTGTGTTGGGTGTTCGAGTACAAAAAACAAATCCCCGCGAATTTAGGATTGGTTTTCCGCGACTTCATGGAAAATTTTGATAGATACAAGCGAGAGAGAGAAGGAGTCCAAATTTCCGACGATTTGCGTCGTTGGCACGAGCGACTATTACAACATCTAGCTTGGATGATGACGGTAGGAGAAAGCCGGACAGAAATTAAACTATCGATTTCTCGGCAGGAAGCAGAAAATATATTAATAGAATTTCTACGGGGGAAAGTTTCTCATCCTGACAATACCGCTTTAGAGTGGCTAGAAGAGTTACTGAAATATTATTTGATTCAGGTAACACCCGATAAACGAGGTATAGAATTTCCTCATCAACTCATTCAGGAATACTACACCGCCGAAACTCTCTTGCAGGAGTTGCCCCGTCTGACCCCTGAAGAGTTGCGGTGGGACTATTTGAATTACCTCAAATGGACGGAACCCATCGCCTTAATGTTGGGGATGTTGGACAAAAAAGCGGAAGCGATACGGGTGGTGAAATTAGCCCTAGCGGTTGATTTTAAGTTAGGAGCGAGGTTAGCGGGAGAGGTTAACACGGATTGGCAAGAGGAAACCGTCACTTTGGTGATGCGAACGGATTATCCCGATATAGTGAAAGTTTGGTCATTAGGAAAAACAAAATCCGAGGCTTCGATACCGATTTTAATAGAATTTATGAAAAAGCATGAATTCAATCAAGATTTTCGTAGATATGTTAATGCCGCGTTGTCTAAAATCAACTCAGAAAGAGAAATTCCTTTTTTGATAGATTTATTAGATGTAGTCGATAGTTCTAATGAGCTACTCAAATTTTCTATCGTATATCATTTAAGTCAATTTGATTCAGAAATAGCTATTGAAGGTTTATTGAAGGCTTCACGGGATAACCGGTTAATTATTCGACATGAAGCTAAAAAAGCATTGATTGATAAAGGATATTCTGTTTATTTAAATGATGATCTAATTAAAGTATCGCCACCACGTATCGTCTTGAAATTTCCCGAAGATGATACTTGTATTCCTGAAATTCAAAAACTAGGAGATAAAGGAAGCTTCGATGATATATTTGAACTGATTACATCATTAGAACATCCTAATCATAATGTTCGTCATTACGCACTAGACTCCATTAGAAAAATTAATGCAAGATCATCCATCCCCCTTTTAATCCAATCTATAACAAACGAAGCCTTGATCATGAATAATGATTTTCCATTGATGAATTTACAGAAACTAATATACACTTTAAAGGTAATACAAGAAAAACACAAAATTTATCAGCCCGTTAAGGCAATGACAGATGATAACGAGATCGATACTCCTGCCCCTGAAACCCTCCAACCTTCTCCCACGTTTATCAACTATTATGATTTCAAAGGAGCTACCATCGGTAATGTCGCTGATAAGGTGCTAGGAAACCAACAGAATATCTCGTCTCAACCCAATGATACCCAACAACAGGAGGATCGATCGTGATTCAGCAACTTCCCAACACCCAAATCGCTATTGATACACTATCGAAAAAATTAAACGATTCTATCCCGCAAATTCGCGCCAAAGCCGCCGAAGCTCTCGGGAAAATCGGCGCTCATCGTGTTGCCGATACATTAATCTCTCATTTACAACAAGAAAATGATAGCGATGTTCGCCTCAGTATTATCAGAGCGTTAGGAAATATAGGAACGGAATCCGCGATTCCCGCTTTAGCGTCCTGTTTATCTGACGCTAACTCAGATATTCGGGTAAACGTCGCGGAAGCACTCGGAAAAATCGGCAATGAAAAAGCGGTACAATACCTCATTCAATCCCTCACCGACTCGGACGCGAAAGTTCGCACCACGGCAACCATCGCGCTCGGTGAAATCGGCCTAGAAGACGCGATTCCCCACATCGCGAAAGTTTGTTCCGATGAGGATGATAACGTTCGTCTAAGTGCCGTTGACGCGCTCGGAAAAATCGGTTCTCGTTACGCTTTGAACTAATATGGCACTGAGTGCGGAATCTCTAGACCTTATTATCCAAACCCTCGCGACCAGATTATTCACGGACAAAAATTCGGCTGTTCGGATTAAAGCGGCTCGATCTCTAGCAAAACTCGCCAGCGAGAAGGCGATTTCTCCTCTCTGCCAAGCATTAAATAGAGAAGAGGATCTAGAGGTCGCTTTCGAGATCATAGATGCTATCATTATGATTAATGACCTATACACCCTTCCCCCGATGTCAGACACCCCAAAATACGATCTTCGAGGCGCGAATATCGGTAGCTTCGCCGATACCGTACAAGGAGATCAGAAATCGGTTCAACACAACTACGCCCCACCCCAAAACCTCGCCGAATCCGCGCGAGAAATTCAAGAACTTCTCGCCCAACTCTCGCGAACTTATCCCACCGATACCGACACCGAGAAAGAAATTTTCGTAGCACAAGTTAACGAAGAAGTCAAGAAAAATTCTCGCCTTCGGAGTATCTTACTCGTCGGGGGAATCGAACTCCTTAAAATCCTCTGTCCCCCCCTCGGAATCCCGATCGAAATGGGACGGAAATGGCTAGAAACCGCCCGAGAAAACCAACCCTAGAACCCTAACTTCTCCAACACCGATCGAGTCGAAACAACGTGTCGATCGAGTCCCAATCGCTCCGGACTCACCCCCACCGCCAACGCGACCAACTGGGAGAAATGTAGCACGGGTAAACACAACTTCCGGCCGATCGATGCCTCCACTTCCGGCTGTCGCGAATCCAGATTCAGATGACACAACGGGCAAGGTGTCACCAAACAATCCGCCCCCGCCTCGATCGCCTCCTGAATATGATTTCCCGCCATTTGAAAAGCTTGCGAGGTCGCGTAACTCGACAGCGGCCAGCCACAGCACTGCGTCCGACCCTTATAATAAATCGGGTTCGCTCCGATCGTCCGAAACACCTTTTCCATCGACTCCGGGTGAAAGCGATCGTCGTGGGGTAGCGTATCCTGCGCCCGGAGCAGATAACAGCCGTAAAAAGCCGCACAATTCAACCCCGACAGTTTCCGCGTCACCGCGCTCGCCAGAGTATCCAACCCGTAATCCCCGACGATCGCCCAGAGAAGATGGGTGACTCTCGTGGTTCCCCGATAGGGAGAACAATGCTCTTTCTCTAAAAATCCGTTAACTTGGCTCAAATAATCGGGATCGTTTGCCTGAGACTCCTTCAATCGCTCGTCTACATGGCCGATCACCCCCTGACAGGTGCTACAGTGCGTCAGAAGCGGCAGGTTCAACGATTCCGCGAGGGCGATATTACGAGCGTTCACCGTATCCTCTAACAGTTGCGAATCTTCCTTAAAGGTTCCCGAACCGCAACAGGCGGATTTTTTCAATTCGACCAATTCGATACCGAGAGCTTCAGCGAGCGAGGCGGTAGATAGATAGAGTTCCCGACACGCGCCCTGGGCGACACAACCGGGAAAATAGGCGTATTGTAGCGTTCGAGCAGACATTCAACGATTCGGTTAACAACGGGATCTATCTACGATCTTGAAACACGCCTCTCCTATCCGGCGAAAGTCATGGAATTTCTTAACACCAATCCGGGCGAGTCCCCTTCGGGTCTCCCTTGTCGATCGCCCGCGGACACGGGAAAATAAAAGAAAAATCTGTCTTCATTCCGGGTTCGAGACATGGGCGAGATCGATGACTTACTGGCGAGTCTGAAAGCGGAATATGAAGGGAAAACGTCCCCGACTCCCGCGAAAGTCGATCGGGAGATCGATCGACCGCGGGCGGAAGTGAAAACCGATCCCCCCCCCGTACCGCCCTCGACAAGCGACCCGATCCTACAGGAATTACAACGAGAATACCGGGAACGGGAAATGCGGGAAGCGATCGAGAGGGAAAAGGAGAGAGTTCTTCGCGAACAACGGAAACGAGCGGCGCTACAAGAGAGAGCGAAAAAATGGCTAGAAACCCTCGATCCGAAATCCGAGGAAGGACGCTGGTTCGAGGAATTTTCCTACTCCCACGAGTCCCGCTTAGAGGCCGCGACGATCTATCTAGACGCGTTGCGGGAAGTGGATGGCTAGAGCGATCGAGAGCGATTTTCCCCAAAAAAAATGTAGGGTGGGTCAGCGTAGCGTAACCCACCGAAAAACATCTAGAGCGAGATAGATTTTTCCAAAAAAGCGGGAGAAGGGCGATCGTGGCGATCGCTCCTCTCCGGAACTCCCCCCTCTACTTACCGGGCTGAACGGGGAATCCCTGACGCTGCATCATTTCCACCGCTTCCGGACTCGGTTGGAAGTCGAGTCCCACGGTCGAACTCGCGTTATCCTCCAGGATTTTGGGACTGAGGAGAATAATGACCTCGGAGCGACCGATCTCATTGTTCCGGCTCCGGAATAACGCCCCAAGAATCGGAATATCGCCTAAAATCGGCACTTTAGTCTCGTTAACGCGATCCGTTTCTTGAATCACCCCCGACAGAACCAAGGTTTGTCCGTCTCGCAAGCGAACCAGACCGGACGTTAATTCCCGTCGGATCAGCGGGGTAAGTCGGTTAACCGTTCCCTGACCGCTATCGAACAAGAACGAGGTTCCGGGAGCGGCGATCGTCGGGCTAACCGAGAGATTGATATACCCGTTGTCATCGATCTGATCGACATTAACCGCGAGGGTTAACCCCGCGTCGGCGAGGACGGGGGTCGTCGTTCTCACACCGCTCAGGGGATCGACCTGGGTGTTAACACTTTCCAGCACTTTCTCGGTGAGTTTGACGGTGGCCTGTTGCCCCTCTTGAACGACCAGAGAGGGATCGGTGAGGATTTTCGCGTTACCGCTGGCGATCTGCGCGTCTAGGGCCATCTCGAAGCTGGAAAAAAGGTTATTGTCGGCCGGATTGCCGATCCGGACGTTCAGGTTGCCGTTTATTTGTCCCGCGTAACCGTTCACGAAACCGAAGATGAAACTACTGTTAAACGTGTCCGTATTCTTAAGGTTCACGTCGATGACTTTCACGTTGACCACTACCTGACGGCGACGCGCGTCGAGTTGGGTGAGCAGGGTAGTGGCGACCTGTACCAGTCGGGTTTCGCCGATCAGGGTAATGGAGTTAAGGCGATCGTCGGCGGCCACCCGTAACCCGGTTAGGAGTAGGGGGGCTTTCGCCCCCTCGGTATTCTGGGGGGCGAGCGATTCTAGCGTCGAGGGGATCTCCCGGCGACCGATCACCCGTCCGGTGAGGGGATCGACGATATCCTCGGTTTTCGAGACCAAACGCTGGAATTCCGCTCCCTGAGTGGCGAGAAAGGTGGCGGCGTTATTCGCTTTCACCTGATTGAGGCGTAGGGTGCGGCTGATCAGATTCCGGGCTCCCTGGGGTAATCGCGCGCCGACATAGATCGTCTGCCCTTGGATATTCCCCTGCAATCCCGAGATCAGGAGGACGGAATTAAAGATATTCTCGACCGATTCGTTGGCGAATTCCAGGGATACGGTCTGCGCGGTCGCGTTGGCCTCGCCTTGGGCGCCGGTGAAAACGACGTTATACCCCGCGTAGTTTGCCAGGGTCATCAATACTTCCCGGACAGAAGCCTGGCGGAGTAAGAGACGGGGGATGTTCAGATTTCTGTCGTTGGCGAATTTCACCCGATCGGCGCTGGCATCGATATTGGAGATGGCGATGTCGCCGATCGGCGGGGCGACCGCCCGCGGTAGGGTGGGGTTACTGGAAGCGGGAGAGCGGGGATTGCCCTGAATGATAATCTCGGGATTGGGAACTAGAGGGGAACCGGGGTTTTGGGCGACGGATCTTCCCGGCGATCTTCCGGCATCGGGAGAGCGATCGCGTCCGGAGGCATTTTCCCGGTTCACGTCGCGGGTTACGGACGATTTCGAGGGAGATCGATCGAGGGTCGAACCGGGGGAGAGATCGGTCTGTCCCGCCCGGGCGATCGAGGGTTGGGCGAGCAATAACAATGTGGCGATTCCTGGAACGGCCAACGCGTAGCGATTCTGATTCACGTTTTTGACTCCTCACCGAAATAAATAACGAAAGACAGGTTTGATAGCGTGGGAACGAGCGAGAGATCGGTCGTTTACTTCGCGGGTTGCCCCTGTTGTCCCTCGGGAGGGGGAGGGGGGGCTAATTTGGCGAGTTCTTCCGGCGTTAACGGAACGATCATATCGAGAAGAAACGTGGCCGTCACCTGCTCCTTGCTCTTATCGACCGGTTCGACGCGTACCGGGCCGGTCTTAACGTTGACGCGATACGATCGCCCTCCCTCGGCGTTCCGAACGTTAACATCCTGTACCGGGCTGTTCTTGAAGTCGAGGCGATACAGGCGCCCTTCCTCGACGGCCTGAATGTTGATATTTTTCAAGAGAATCAAGGGTTGCAGTTGTTCGAGATCCTGTAATACCTCGTGAATGTTCACGTATTGTCCTTTTAACTGAACGTTAAAAGTCTGACGTTTGAGTTTATTGTTCACTTCGGCTCCTAGAGAACCGTCGGCGATCGGCGTGGCGCTCGTTCCCTGCGGTTGGAAACTCACCAGGGATACGTTTCTCGACCGGAAAATCCGGCTGATATCGAGGAGGAGGGTATCGAGCGCTTTCGCGTTGCCGAAGAGGGAAATAATTTGTTTTTTCAGGGCTTCTTTTTCCCGCAGTTGCGCTTCTACTTGCTGGAATACCGCCGGGGAAACGCCGCCTCTCTGTTGCTGTACCTGTTGCTCTTTTCCGGTTTTATCCGCTTGTAATTGTTGGAGAGCTTGGTAAGTGGGAAGTACCCAGTTCATCAGTAAGTAGCCGGAAGCGAGTAATCCCCCGATGCCGACGGCTATCCCCGAGACCTTCGGGGTAAAGGTGATCCCGAAGGCGGTCGGGTAATTGGCTAGTTCCTCTAGCTCGCGATCCTCGTCGGCGATGTATTCTTCGGTGAAGGTCATGGTTGCAAGGCTCCTTGTTGTTTGAGGGTTTCGATGCGGGTGACGACCCCCACGGCCCGGTTCCGGGCGATATTGGCGAGTTGTTGCGATACGGGAGTATCTTTCAGTTCCGTGACGATCGAGTATTGAACTCCTTGCGGGATCGTGATTTTGACGTTCGATTTCTCTTTTTCGAGCGGAACGAGAATATCCGCGAGCGCGGCGTTCTCGATCGCGGTTTTTTCGGCGTTCAAGAAGGGAGAGCCTTGCAGGGTCAGGAGATAATGATTGACCGCCTCGTAATTCCGGGCGATCCCGGAGATTTTGATTTGGGTTTTCGGCCCGGTTTGACCGGGATCGGGGGGGAGATCGACTTGTTGAATGCTTTTGACCTGCACCGCGGGGGGGGTTTGTTGGCTAATTTCCTGCACGATCGCCGACCAGGGGCGGATTCGATCGAAAACGCTCACGAGCGCCCGGTTTTCTTGCTCCAGAGCCGCCAATTGAGCTTTCATGCCCTCCAGTTTTTTGGTCTGTCCCTGTAACTGGCCGAGTTCGGCATCGAGAGACCCGATCTGGGCTTCCGTTTGCGTTTTCTGCCAGTTCACGAAGAATCCGAGCAGGGAGGTGAGGGCCAGTAGCCCGACCCCGACCCCGATCCCGATCAAGATCGGTTGTTGTTTGCGGAGATCGATCCCGCTGGGGATTTTGGCGACCGAGGCGGTTTTCACCCGCTCGGCCAGGTGGCGATCCTTGAGAAAGTTAACGTCTATGCTGTACATGATGGTTTATACCTCCCGTAGTCCCAAGCCGAGAACGGTTCCTAGTCCGGGTCGTAACGTGTTCGGGATCTCCCGATCGAGATCGATCGACAGGGCCGAGATCGGGTCGATCGGCATGGTGGGAACGCTTAACCGCTGGGTGAAGAATTCATCGAGTTGCGCGAGTCCCCCGCCGGGCCCCGCGAGCAGTAACTGGGCGATTTCCAGATCGTCACTCTGGTTGAGATAGAAGTTGATCGATCTCCTCAGTTCATCGGTCAGTTCCCCGAGGACGCGCATCAGGGCGGTCATGCCGGGGTTGGTCGAGGCCCCGGAACTGGTCGTGGTCGAACTCAGGCTATCGAAGCTGTTGATCGGGATGGTCATCCCCAGCAAAATCTCGGGATTTCGGGAGGTGGGTAGGTTCATCGCCCGCGAGAGGGCGGTTTGCAGTTGGAAAGTCCCGATGGGAACCGTCCGCGAGAATTGGGGAACGCCATCGACGACGATGGCGATCTCGGTATTGTCGAATTCGATATCGACGACGACGGCGGCCTCGTTGGAACTAAATTGACGCAGTTGCTCGCGGATCGTCCGGATCAGCGCGAAACTATTGATCTCCAAGATATCTACCTGTAATCCGGCCTGGTTGAACGTGTCCACGTAGGAATCGGTAATTTCCCGCCGCGTGGCCACCAGGAGTACCTGGATTTTTTCGATCCCGTCCTCATCTTGAAAGGAACCGAGTTTTTGAAAGTCCAGATCGACTTCCTCGCGGGGATAGGGCAGATACAGGGCGGCCTCGTGGTTCAAGACCATATCCCGCAATTCCGCGTCGTCCAGTTCCGCGGGGATCGGGATGATCCGGATGATCGATTCGCGCATCGGCACTCCCGTGGCGATACGCTTGGTTTTGATCTTGTTTTCCTTGAGAACTTCCTGAATTAGTTCGGCTAGGGCGGGGGCATCGACAATCTTGCCCTCCTCGAAGATCCCCTCGGGAATCTCGGCCGTGCAGAATTTGTCGAGTTTGTACCCCTGTCCCTGCTTGGCGAGTTGAGCGATATTGATCCGCGCCGGGGTGATCTCTAATCCCACGCCTTGGGATTTTTTCGTCAATAACTTTTTAAATAGACTTACCATAGACTCTTTCGGCGGTCAGTATTTCGATCGGGTTGGTAGAGAACGAGACAACGGTTAATCTCCTAATTTTCCTCACGGAAATCAGGTCTTACCGAGACTCGAAAAAATCTTTCGTCACTCGGTATCGGGCGCCCGGATCGGGCGGGTAGGGAGGAGGAGAAAAGCGCGTTTTCGCACGAGAACCCACCCTAGACAACGGGTTAGGATAGGGTTTTGCTTCTTATTAGCGTGGGAGAGAAAGAGCCTAGTCTCGTGAATCTTGTACAATATTGTACCCACATTCTAGACGAAGATCCAAGTTCGTACAAAAAAGTTAGCACGATCGGGCTGATTTCTCGGGACAGACAGTATCTTCCCCCTCAGAGTACCCACGTCCCCCGGCCAAAATTAACATCGGCCGGAAAAATCCACGATCGGGAATCCCGGTCTCGGGCGCCGTGCTGTAATGGAAGAAAGTACCCCCGACGAATTCTATGGTTTTTGAACCCGGATTCCGGTTGGCCGGACGCTACGAACCGCGCGAGCGTGTCGGCCGGACGGCGGCCGGCCGCCAGACCTGGTTAACGCTCGATCGCGCGA
The DNA here is from genome assembly GCF_036688125.1 of Pannus brasiliensis CCIBt3594. Taxonomy (NCBI): domain Bacteria; kingdom Bacillati; phylum Cyanobacteriota; class Cyanophyceae; order Chroococcales; family Microcystaceae; genus Pannus; species Pannus brasiliensis. The sequence goes on from NZ_JBAFSM010000003.1 coordinate 89,477, forward strand.
CCGACGAGCCGGCGATCGTGAAATTGCTGGCTTTCAGTCCCGAGATGGCCTGGGACGAGTTGAAACTGTTCGAGCGCGAGGCCGAGGTTCTCGCGTCTCTCGATCATCCCCGTATCCCCCGTTACCGGGACTATTTTTCTATAGATAAGTCCGAGGGGGGAGGCAATCCGTGGTTCGTTCTCGTGCAGGATTATATCGCGGGCGGGTCTCTCGGCGATCGATTGGAGAGAGGGGAACGGTTTTCCCCCGAACGAGTCCGCTCGATCGCCGAACAGGTTCTAGAAATCCTGATCTATCTCCACGCTCTCTCGCCCCCGGTGCTTCACCGGGATATTAAACCGAGTAATTTAATCTTAAACCCGGAAGATCGGGTGTATTTGGTAGATTTCGGGGCGGTACAGTCCCGCGGGGCGATGACGGGGGTGACGTTTACGGTGGTCGGGACGAGTGGCTACGCGCCGTTAGAGCAGTTCTGGGGTCGCGCGGTTCCCGGTTCCGACCTTTACGCGTTGGGGATGACGTTAATTCACCTGTTGACGGGGATCGCGCCGATCGATCTCCCCCACGAGAACTCGCGGGTACGATTTCGCGATCGGGTGAGTGTTTCGGGGGATTTTCTCGATTGGTTGGAAATGATGACCGAGAGTGCCGTGGAGAAGCGATTTCAGGGCGCGGGAGAGGCGTTATCGGCGCTGAAAAACGGACTTTCTAGACGATCGAATCTCGCTCGATCGCGTCATATCCCTAAACCCGCGGATAGTCCGATCCGTCTCGCTCGTCGAGGGCAAGAGATGGAGTTATTTCTCGCGTGGAAAAATCAACCGTTGTTAACGTTTTCGGTGGGGGGATCTCCTTCTACTATTCTTTTGTTGTTTTTCGGTTGCCTGGGAACCGTGCCGTTGTTAGTGTTCGGATTGCCTCTGTTGTTGCTCTTCGCGTTAAGCGTCGGGCTAATCAATTTGTGTGGTCGCTATCTCATCAGCACTACCGTAGAGTTCACGCCCGCTCGGGTCTCGATCCGGTATAAGCTCCTTCAGTACATTTATCGGACTATTACTTTTAACCCGCGAGATGTTATGGGGGTTTTTCTCCATAGCAAAATGGATAACAGTATTTTTCAGATCCGTTTACGGACGCGAACCGATAAGTATTCGATCGGCCATAATCTCACGGAGGATGAATGTGTTTGGTTGGTGGCGGAAATTCAAGACTGGTTAGATTCTTTGAAAGAATAGGAACGGGAAAAATTTTATGGCGATGGAGTTAAGCGGTGTGGTTCCTTTCGGACGTTCTTTCGAGGAATACGTCCGGATGTTCCAATTATCGGAAAGGGATTTACAAGGGAAAATTATCGGGGTCGGGGACGGGCCGGCGAGTTTTAACGCGACCGCGACGGAGAAAGGATTTTCTGTCATCTCGATCGATCCGATCTATACTTTTTCGGGAGCGGAAATTCGAGAACGTTTCGACGCGGTGGTGGACGATATTATCGAACAGGTGAAAGCGACCCCGAACGATTGGGTTTGGTCGTACCATACCTCGCCGGAACATTTACGAGAAAATCGCGTTCGCGCTCTGGAAACTTTTTTAGAAGATTACGAGCGGGGAAAAGAATCGGGACGTTATCGGGTGGGGGAATTGCCGAAACTCGGTCTCGCGGAGGATAGTTTCGATCTCGCGCTCTGTTCTCATTTTCTGTTTCTCTATTCGGATCATTACGATTATGATTTTCACCTCGATTCGATTCGGGAGATGTTACGGGTTAGTCCGGAGGTGAGGATTTTTCCGTTATTGACGTTACGGTTACAAAGATCGCCTTATCTCGATCGAGTGGTTCAGGATTGCCGTACAATGGGCTATCGTGTCTCGATCGCTCCCTCGGATTACGAGTTTCAGAAAGGGGGAAACGAGATGTTACGAATTAGTAGAGGTTAGAAAGCGTGTTTACCCTCGGGGATGTGTTTTGCGAAATTTCAAAATGTTCCTCAAAGAACATTTTTGCTTCGGTCGATCGAGGTTCTGTCTAATTTACCGATTCGTTCTTTCTCCCGCTAAACGTGTGAATCTATAAAAATTTATGTTGATTGAAATCCAGTATAAAGTCGCTTCTTTGTTAGTATATCAAGGGGTTTTTCAGAACCCGATCGGGCGGGCGTTTACCGAGTTTATCGAGGGTGGATCGGTTCCGGAGGCGCTGAAAGCCTACGGGAAATGGTTTACCGCGCTCGCGGATAAAAATCAAAGTTGGTCTGATTTTTTGATCGAACAGATTGTACTCGATGATAATCCGTTTAGTCGGCAAGTGCAGACCGCTGAATTAACGGATATTTCTCCGTCTCTACTGTTGGCGACCAAACACGATCTATCGATTCTTCAAGAGCTTTATCGATTGACTCCCGCTCATTTTATTCAAGGGATTACCGTGGAGGGGGAAAATACGATCGAGCTTCCCGATTGGCAGGTCGAAAACCGATCGGATAGTTTTTTACATTCTTCTGAAAATTGGACGGAATCGCTCGATCGATTAGCGAGTTACTATCGAGAGAAGGGAACGGGGATTTTCGCCCAGTATCGGGCTTTTCGCTGGCGAGAGGGAACTTTACAAGGGATTCCGTCCCCGGACCCGATCGATATCGCGGAGATTGTCGGGTACGATTCTCCGAAAGAGATGTTACTGAAAAATACGGAGTTTTTACTCTCGGGTTATCCCGCTTTGAATGTTCTTTTATACGGGAGCCGCGGATCGGGAAAATCCTCGTTGGTCAAGGGTTTGTTACAAAAATATAGCGAGCGGGGATTGCGCTTGATCGAGGTGGCGAAATCGGAGTTAAAGGATTTACCGATCATTGTCGATCGACTGCGAGATCTCCCGCGAAAGTTTATTATTTTCGTGGACGATCTTTCTTTCGAGGAAGATGATGAAGCGTTTAAAGCGTTGAAAGTGGTTTTAGAGGGAAGTGTGACCGCGAGACCGAGAAATGTGGTGGTTTACGCGACCTCTAATCGACGGCATCTAGTTCGGGAATTTTTCGGAGATAGACCGCGGCCGATCGAGGGGGAAGAACTCCATACTTGGGATACGGTACAGGAAAAATTATCCTTTAGCGATCGCTTCGGATTGACGCTCACGTTTGAACCCGCGGATCAGGAAAAATATTTAGCGATCATCCACCATCTCGCGGGGTTAGCGGGGTTAGAAATCGAGCGGGAAGATCTAGAGTTTCGGGCGAAACAATGGGCGACCCGTCATAACGGTCGATCGGGCCGTACCGCGCGACAATTTATCGATTTTCTGACGGGAGAAGCGCGAGGTTCGCGGTAAGGTTTCGTCGGGGAGAATATCGAAGACGAGAACTTTTCCCGTACCTCCCGGTCATAACCGCCTATAATGAAGCGATGAGAAAGACGATCCCGATATCACCCCGATCGGTTTGACAACTTCTAGCAATACGGATTCGATTCTATACGGCGGGTTATCTTCACTTCCGAATTCTATTGATTTTCATGAACGATCGAACTTCTTTAAAATCCCTGCTTCTCAACCTCGACGGCAGAACCTATCAAGCGTATAAAGACATCAAGGGAAGTTACCGCTTCCCCGAATTTATCTTAATTATCGAGCGAGTGCAGGGCGATCCGTTCGCCAGTCCCAGCAAATTGATCGCGAAAATCCCCAAATCCGTCGCGGGATTTCCCGAAACCCTCTACAGTAATCGGATTCGGGAGATCGCGTTCCGGGATTATCTCACCCGTCAGTTCGATCGGGTGTCGCGGGGGATCGGTCGCGATCGGGGTTCGGGGAAAAGTGGCTTAATCACGATTCCCCCGATGGGACAGGAAATTTTAGAGAGGACGACGGTATTAATTAACGAAAATGATTTAGAAATTCGCTTTTTAGTCGGATTACCCGCGCGGGGACGCAGTATTCTCGGTCGTCAGGCCGCCGAATTGTTATGCGAGGACGTGCCGGACGCGATCGACGCTACCCTGAAATATCACCGTCTTTCCGAGAAAAATATACGGGAACACGTCGAAACCGCCGAGGACGCGGATTATATCCGCGCCCATCTCGTCGAGAGGAATCTAATCGCCTTTATCGCGAACGGATCGATTCTTCCCCGTCGTAGCGGTATCGATGACCGTCCTCTGGTGGAAGACGCGGTTCCTTTCCAATCCCCCCCCGGTTTGGAAGTCGCGTTTACCTGTCCCAATCGCGGGGAAATTAAGGGGATGGGAATCGCGGAGGGAATCACGCTGATCGTCGGGGGGGGATATCACGGGAAATCGACTCTCCTACGGGCGATCGAACGGGGAGTTTATAACCATATTCCGGGGGACGGGCGGGAATTCGCGATTACTAACGCCACCGCGGTCAAAATTCGGGCTGAAGATGGTCGGAGCATCGCGGGAGTGAATATATCCCCGTTTATCAAGAATTTACCGGGGGGACGTTCGACGACCGGTTTTTCCACGGCGAACGCGAGCGGTAGTACGTCCCAAGCGGCCAATATTATCGAGGCGCTGGAAGCGGGGACGGAGGTATTGTTAATCGACGAGGATACCACCGCGACGAATTTCATGATCCGCGACGCGCGAATGCAGAAGTTAATCGCGTCGGAAAAAGAACCGATCACGCCGTTTATTGACAAAGTACGCTATCTTTTCACGGAATACGGGGTCTCGACGATCCTGGTGATCGGGGGAAGCGGGGACTATTTCGAGGTGGCCGATCGGGTGATCGCGATGGAGGATTTCCAACCCCGCGACGTGACGGAAATCGCCAAAGAAATCGCCCTAGAGCATCCGATCCCCCGATATTCGGAGGGTGGCGATACTTTCGGCGATCTGACTCCCCGGATTCCCCTACCGGATTCGATCGATCCCGGTCGCGGCCGCCACGCGGTCAAATTCCGGGTGCGGGATGTGGACGAGGTAGCTTTCGGGACGGAGGATATCGATCTGGGCGCGATCGAACAGATCGTCGATCCCTGTCAACTCCGCGCGATCGTCGCGGCGATCGTCCACGGTAAGGAGAAGGGGTATATCGATCGCCACACCTCTCTTCCCGCGATTCTCTCCGCGATCCTACAAGATATCGAGAACGATGGACTGGATATTTTAACGGAATTTCCCCAATGCGATCTGGCGATGTTCCGTCGTTTGGAATTAGCGGCGGTTTTAAATCGTCTCCGCACTTTACGGGTTAAATAAAATTCTCGCGGTATCGCGGGGGAAAGGAGCGATCGAGGCACTATAGCCACCACTTTGCTACTCGCTTTCATCGATGAATTAGCGGGAAGATATGATTTCTCGATCATCAACGGTACACGCTCCTCCCGCTTCAAACCGGAAACTAGAAGAGCGATCTCCCGTTCGTATTTCACTATCCTAGCATCGCGCTCCCGTCTCTCGATCGAACGAAAAGCCCTCGCGCGGGAAACCTCGTCGAATCACGAGCGGGTTTCGTTCTTTCCCGCGATTAACTATTCGAGCGTCGCCGTAATTTTTCGAGTAAGGGATCGAACGCGAATTTTTTAAAGATAATTTCCAGTCGGGTAAAAACAATCACGTAAATCGTTAGTAATACCATCGCGATCGTGAACGAAATGAAAACTTTTAAATAAGGATTAACGGTTAAAAAGCTTGTCAGATTAGGTAATAATACTAGATACAGGGGTTGATGAATGAGATAAATTTGATAGGAGTAGATGCCTAATAAAGATAGAAAAAACAAAGATTTTGACAGAATTTTGGTTTTTTGAATTTTATCCGCCTGAATTAACAGGAAGTGAATCAAAATTATCAGAAAAGGAGTGAAAAACATATCGAATCCCAACTTATATACGGGAGTTATATGATGTAGGGTTAACGCGATGTATATCGTCAATCCAATTCCAAATAAGCCGATACTATATTTATAGTCTACGCGACGAAAAAATCCTTTTTTATAGTAAATCAATCCCCAATACAATCCTAGGACAACCTGAAAAAAATAACTTCCCACAAAATTGTTCTGAAGGAAGTAAAGATAAATACTTTTTTGGTCAGGGGCCAGAAAAAATAAACAGACGATTTTAGTTAAAACACCTATCGCGATTCCCAACAGCAAGATATTTCGTTTTTTTCTCCCCGCGATCTCGAAAACTATCGGGATCAATAGATAGGCTTCTAAAAGTACCGTAAAAAACCAGAAGCCGGGATTGATGTCTTGGAAGCGATACGCGGCTAATCCCAGAAAACTTAACGTGAATTTAATAGGGTCGAACCGTTGTATCGGCAAGAAGAAATAATAGAGCGATAGCGTTAAAATAACCGCCAAGATATAGCTTGGATAAATTCGTTCGAGTCTTTTAATCAACCATGATTTCCAATCTATTTTAGCGGTTTCAAATCGCTCCAGATCTATTTTTTTCGCCAGCATATAGCTGGTGGTAAAACCAACAATGACAAAAAAGATATCGACCCCCGCGTATCCTAACTTCGCTCCTTGTTCGTCTACAAGAACGATCGGGGGAATTCTCTCCGGATAATTTTGAAAAAAATGAAAGGCCACGATGCCTAGGATAGCTAATCCTTTCATTCGATCGAGCCAATCCAAACGCGCGCCGAGCGATTTTTGATCGGGAGGCATAATCGGATATTCAATGGGAACGAATCGTGAGCGTAAAAGGATAATTGACTGACAGAGCTTTTCTCGTAAATCGCGTGGAATGAAGTGAAAATCGACGATCGACGATTCGTGGCTCGTTTCCCGATCCCGACCTACCAATGTACAGGGGTTTCGAGATTTTTGTCCGTCAATCCGTAGAGAAAGTCGCTAGGAAAATTCGGTAAGGGTATCCTACCGTGAGCGTCCTTTCTCCGTCAAGTCTACTCAGTCGAGCCTCGATACTCTTCGATCGCTATCTTCCGCCTCCCGCCGTCCGATCAACCCGTATTTCTCATCCCGGCCGCGATCCCGTTAATCGTCATCAACGCGCCGCGGAGAAGTTCCTCGCGGGAGTAGCGGAAGTGGATCACGCCCGATCGAGCCTGGTTATTATACTGACGTAACCGCTTCAGTAGAGAGACTTGCAGGAAACCGAGGGGAATGATCGTGCCGTTGCGTAACTGAACCGATCGCTGGAGACCGGGATCGTTGTCTAACAAACGTTTCTGTCCGGTGATCTGGAGGACGATCTCGCTGGTACGGTGATATTCCTCCTTGATGCGCTCGAACAGGCGCTCGAAACGCTCGCGATCCTCCGGCGCCGATAGTTCGTGAACGTAATGGTGGGCGATTTGCAGATCCACCTTCGCCAGCGTCATTTCCGCTTTCGAGATCACCATCTGGAAAAACGGCCATTTGTGATAGAAATGTCGCAATAACTCCAGATTTTTCACCGGGCGCTCGTCGAGAAAATTCTGTAACGCGGTTCCCAACCCGTACCACGCGGGCAGGAGAAAACGCGTCTGTGTCCAACTGAACACCCAGGGAATCGCCCGCAGGGTGCTGAGATCCTGCTGTCCGCTCTTACGACGCGCCGGACGGGAACTGATCTGCAAAAGGCTGATTTCGGGGATAGGAGTGACCGAGAGGAAGAAATCGAGAAAATCCGGCTCCTCGTAGATCAGCGATCGGTACACCCGTCGCGCGTCGCCGGATAGTTCCTCCATGATGCGATTCCACGGTTCGAGATCGTCGAAACCACTACCCAGCAAACTCGATTGAATCACCGCGGTGACGACCGTTTCCAGGTTATACAGCGCCAATTCCGGGAGGGAATATTTCGACGCTAACACCTCACCCTGTTCGGTGATCTTGATGCGGCCGTTGACGGTTCCCCGCGGTTGCGCGAGGATCGCGGCGTAGGAGGGGCCGCCCCCCCGACCGACGGAACCGCCGCGCCCGTGAAAGAGACGGAGATCGATGCCGTATTCGCGCGCTACTTTTTGCAGGGCTTTCTGTGCCTTATGAATCTCCCAGTTACTGCTTAAAAATCCCGAATCTTTATTACTATCGGAGTAACCGACCATGATTTCCTGTAGGTTACTCGGTTGCAGGAGCGGGGGTTCGATCGCCACTTCCTCCCCGTTGAACTTGGCGAGATGATCGTAGCCGCCGGCTAACATCGCCCGGTACAGCGGCAACTCGAACAGCGATCGCATGATGTCCGGCGCGTGTTGCAGGTCGTCCACCGTCTCGAATAGCGGCACGATCCGCAGGGCGGCGCGGCTGGTCGCGGGATCGTACAATCCGGCTTCCTGAGCGAGTAACAGCACTTCCAGCACGTCGCTGGCATCGTTGGTCATGCTAATAATGTAGGTCTGACAGATGTCCAGACCGAACTCCTGCTGGAGACCGCGTAACATGATCAGCGTCTCGATCGTCTCGCGGGTGCGTTCCGAGAAGGGCATCTCGCGCGGGATCAGGGGGCGGCGGGTTTTTAATTCCGACACCAACCACGAGATCCGTTCTACCTCGCTCAGTTGGCTGTAGGGTCGATCGAGAACCCCCATATAGGCGGCGATTTCCTCGATCGCGTCGGCGTGGCGGGTCGATTCCTGGCGAAAATCAAGCTGAGTGAGGGTAAAGCCGAAAATTTCCACCTGGGAGATCAGGGTATTGAGTTCCTGACAGCTTAATTTCGTGGCCGCGAGAGAGTGGGCGATCAGTTGCAACTCTTCCAGAAATTCCGCGCCGGAGCGATACAGGTTCGGCTCGTTGACCTTGATCAACAGTTGCCGTTCCTCGGGATCGGCGAGGCGATTGTTCCGATCGCGCGTGTTCTCCAATCGTTTTTGAATAAACGCCAATTTTAAGCGGTAGGGTTCCTGTCGGTAGCGGATCGCTAACTGGCTGTAGATCTCCGGCATTTGCTGTTTATCGCGCTCCAGGGAATCGAGCAGTTCCGGGAGAACGTCGCACCAGTGTTGGGAGGGGCTTAAAATGCTGGTCAGGTCGCGGATGGCGAACAGGTATTTTTCTAAAACCACGTTGCGCTGGTAACAACAGGTCGCCCAGGTGACTTCCGGGGTAACGGAGGGGTTCCCGTCCCGATCGCCCCCCACCCACGATCCGAAATGACAGAAGTTACTTTTCGGGGGGGTGAGTCCGGGGAACGTGGCTTTCAGGCTCTGTTTGAGACGGAGCGCCAGTTGGGGCAGTACCTCGAACAATACCTCGTCGAAATAGTGGAGGGCGTAATCGACCTCATCGAGTACCGTGGGCTTGAACTGGTGTAGTTCGTCGGTGCGCCACCACAGCCGGATTTCTTCTTTTAGCTGTTCGGTCGCCTCCCGCGCTTCCCAGGACTGGCTCAATCCCATGCTCCGCGTGAATTCTTCGGCCCGATCGAGTTTGAGGAGGATACCCGATATCCGGCGCTGTTTGCGACGGATGGTGTGGCGCACGATTTCCGTCGGGTGCGCGGTGAACACGAGGCTGATATCGAGTTGGTCGAGAAGGCGCTGGATCTCTTGCGGGGGAACGTTGAGGTGTTTGAGATGGGGGAAAAGCCAGTGGAAAAGGCCGGTTTTCGGGTTGCGGGAATCGGCCTCGTTGAGGGTTTTTTCCAACCAATCCGCGCCGACAATGGTAGCCAGAACGCTTTTTTGCGGGGTTTCGGCGGAAGAGCGCTCTTGTTCTCCCGCTATCACCGATCGACGTAAAAGTTGTTGTACTTTCTGCTCGTAGTGCTGTTCGATGATATTGATTAACTGGAAATACAGGGCGAAGGCGCGGGTTACTTTGATCGATTCGTTGAGTTCGAGATCCTCGATCATCTTGGTGATTCTCGATTCCGGGATCGTCCGCGTTACCTGTCCGTCGGGAGCGCAAAGATCCCGGAGCGATTCGAGCAGATCGACTAACTCCTGACCGCATTCGGACACTAACACCTCTTTCCAGAGTTCCTCGACCAATTTGAGGCGTTGTTCTAGAAGCAGATTGAATTTGTCGATGAAGTCTAGCTCTGGTCTACGAGACAGTTCAAGCGCGCTCATAAGTCGATGGAGATAGGTGGGAGATTCGGGATCGGGGAGCCAGGAGAACGTAACCCTTTCTACGGCCGGAGGATTTTTTTCAGCACGCGAACCGTAAAAAGTCAAGGGGAAAGCGGAAGCCATCGGAAATCTCTCGGTTCGACCTTCCTCGCGGCCGGCTCCTGCCCCCAATTATATAGAATGTCGTTTCAATAATCACCCTTTCTCGGATTCCGCGCCGTTCTCGCTCACGCTTCCCGGAACCCGCAAAACCGGCAATCGATCGCCCCGAAAGATTTCCTCGCTCGTTTTCCCGACCTCGATCGCCCACCGCGAGAGCGATCGAACCCCCAGATAGGTGAGCAGAAAGGGACCGGCCACCGCGCTAACCCAGAGATTCATCTCGTGTTTTTTCATAGTGATTTCATTCTAAAGGGGGACGACGTTTGACGCGGCGGATCGGTAAATTGGCGATCAACGCGGTCGATCGTTGATCGCTCTCTAAAATGAGTTCCGTTTCGTCCAGATCGAGTTCCACGTAACGACTGACGACTTCTAAAATTTCCTGACGCATCATATGGAGGAGTTCGGGGGTGAGATCGGCCCGATCGTGGGCGAGAATGAGTTTTAAACGCCGTTTCGCTTGTTCTCCACTCGGGGAAGAGCCGCGCCACGATAGTAGTTTATCGATCAGTTCATTCATAGGTCAATCCGTTGAAAGAGGTAGGCAAAGGACACGGGAGATAGGGTTTCAAGTTCCCGCCGGGGGAAATCACGATCGAGAGCGGGGAACCGATCGGGACGCTCGGGAATTCAGCCCCCGAAAAGACGACGACGGATACGGGCGAGAAAACCATCCTGACCGGCCATGAGATCGAGAAAGGGAACGTCCTGGCCCTGTAAGCGTCGGGCGATATTTCTAAAGGCTATCGCGGGGATGGAGGTTTTTTCTTCCAATACTAAGGGTTCCCCCTTGTTGGTGGAAATAATAATCCGTTGGTCGTCGGGAACGATCCCTAAGAGCGGGATCACCAACAGGTCGAGAATATCCTCGACACCGATCATCTGGTTGAGTTGGATCATTTCCGGCCGGAGACGGTTGACGATCAGGCGGATGTTTTTGATATCTTCACTTTCTAATAATCCCACCACCCGATCGGCGTCGCGAACGGCGGCCATTTCCGGGGTGGTGACGATGATCGCTTCCTTGGCCGGGGCGATCGCGTTGCGGAATCCCCCCTCGATCCCGGCGGGACAGTCGATGAGGATATAGTCGTAAACTTTCGAGAGTTTATCGACTAGCTCTTTCATTTGCTCGGCGTTGATCGATTCTTTGGTTCGATTTTGCGCCGCGGGCAGTAACACGAGATTGTCCTGACGTTTATCTTTGACGAGGGCTTTATCGAGACTGCACTCTCCGGCCACCACGTCGAGAGCGGTGTAGACGATGCGCTGTTCTAAGCCTAGCAATAAATCTAGATTTCTCAATCCGAAATCGGCATCGACGAGGGCTACTTTACAGCCGAGTTGAGAGAGCGCCGATCCCAAGTTCGCCGTTACCGTCGTTTTACCGACACCCCCCTTACCGGAGGTGATTACAATTACACGAGCCATAGTTCTTCCGTTAAGAATAGAAAAGTATACAGGTTAGGGAGCCTCGATCGGGGTTCGGGAATGTTCGTTCTTCGATTATTTTCGTCTGAACCTTTAATTTTCGAGCCGATATGTTCGCGGATCGAAGGGATTGTCCCGCCTCGATCGAGAGCTTCAGCGTTCTTTTTCGACCCAGCCACCCCGATCGAGAAACGTGTAGGTTTTGGAAAAATTATACGCCCCGATGATCCGGATATTCTGTTCGCTCACGCAAGCGATTTCCGGTTCGATCCGATCGGGAGAAAGGGACGGGGCCCGGGCGACGAGATCGGCGATCCGCAGTTGGGTGGGTTCCATGCGAAGGCAGAAGATCACCGCGGTGCGATCGCCCCGGGCCCCCGCGTGGGCCACTCCCCGCAAACTGCCACAGATGTGAATATCGCCATCGGCGACGATCGCCCCCCCCGGATTCACGTCTCCCACGAGGATCACGGTTCCGGGGTGACGGATCTCGATTCCCGATCGGATCGTGGTTTTCAGGTATAAAGGTTCCGCGACCAGGGACAATTTCGGGCGTTCCTCGCCGAGAAAATCGGGATTTCCCCGCGCCTGCTCGACGTTATACCCGGCCGTGGCCGCCGCGACCGCCGTTTGCCGACGGCCGGTGCCGATGGTGTGCAGTTCTAGATCCGCGTCCTGTAGCGCGTTGGCGATCGATTGCAGTTGTCGGGTGTCGAGGAGGCGATCGCCGGCCAGCAGATGCACCCGCGTTCTCGCGGGCCAACTCTGACCGGTATTTTTCAGATAGTATTTCAATCCCGCCACGATCTCCGCCCAGTCGTTAGCGGTTTCTTCACGTCCCGCTTTCGGCAAGATCAGGACTAATTTATCGTCCTCGCTTTTGAGATGGATCTGCGCGTATCTTTCCAGCACCGAAGGCGGTAATTCTTCAGCAATTTCGGCTTCTGTCGTGTTTTCGGGGGATACCGGTTCCTCGATCGATTCCGCGAGGTTTTCCGGGGTGGTTGATTCTTCCATATATCGAGAGAGAAGAGAGAGTTAGGGAGATGGGGGGATGGGGAGATGGGGAGATTTTTCGGGGAAAAGACGAAGGGGAAAAGGGAAAAAATTACTTTCGGGCTTTTCACCTTTACCCTTTACCCTCTCCTCGTTACTCCCGCTTCCCGGCCCCCACGGAATCCAATCGTCGGTAAACGGTCGCGAGTCCCGTCGCGTCACCCACGTTACCGGGAAAGAGGACGACGGGTAAATTCGGGAACAGGGGATGATCGGCCCCGGTACGCACCATCGAGACACCGGGGAGAATCTGACCGAGAAGGCGCGCCGATCGCAGGTTTAAACCGGTACTGAGAACATCGTTAGAGGTGATTCCCCCCTTACTGATGAGAAAACCGATGTCTTTCGGCAAACCTTTGACGATATCCATTAAAAGCGCGGAAACGGCGATCCCGAAATCGAGACGTTCCTCCACGGTATCGAAGGTGAGTTCCTGACGACTGGTGTAGATGACGGGGGTTTGTCCTTTTTCGTGAATATCCTTGACTTTTTTGAGAATTTGTGCTAGTAGCTCGTCACGGGAATCGGGATGATCCCGGAGACGGGTAACATCGATCTCGACCCCGACGGTATTCGGTTGTTCCAGTAACGCGGCTAACTGTTGCGTCGTTTTCTTGACGTGGGAACCGACGACGATCGCCCCACCCTTGTCAGTAGGTTTGTACTGTCCCATCTCGGTCGCGGCGATCGGTTGCGGCCCCAAATTCGCCAGAGAAGTCAGAATACTGGCCGCGGAACGGAATAGGAAGCGTTTTCCCGCGCTCGCGGCGGTTAATAGGTCACTGGCGAAGCGATCGAGATCGGCCTGAACCTCGCCATCCACGACACAACATTGATTATTTTCCAGCTTTTGCAGTCTTTCTAGACTTCCCCCGCGGATATCATCGAGTAAAAACCGTTCTACTTCCGCCGCTTTAATTTTCCCCTTGGTTTTCTCCCCCACGTAATCGGGGAGATAACTGTAATGGTAGGCGAACACGGAATCGCGGGCGAATTCCGTCTCGTGGACGGGAGTGGGAATCCCATCGATAATCAGATAGTGAACGCTGTCTTTAGTAATCCTTCCCCCCTCGAAAAAGGCGGGAATCAGGAAATGAGCGTCGAAACCGCCTAATTCCTCGGCGATCGTGTCGGTCTCGATCGGGTAATGTCCCCGTAAGGTAGAATCCGATCGACTGACGACGAGAAAATCCTCGATTCCCTCGGCCTCGATCGCTTCTTTCAGGTTATGACAGACCTCTCTCGTCACCGATTCCGCGTTTTCGGGCGTTAACGCTCTTGTATTCGTCAAAATAAAGAAAATCGGCGCGTTATCTCGCAATCCTAACCGCAGGGTTTCCACGTCCCACCGCATCAACAGAAGACAACTATGCACCGTTTGGGAACCTGTCGGGTCATCATCTAAGACTATAATTTTAGGCCGTTTATCGCTCATGAATATTTATCGGGGACTGCAAGGGATGGGGGATCGAGACGATCTGGTAACAGTTTATCGGTTTTCGGGACTCCTTCTCGCGGGAGTCACCGCGTCACCGCGTCACCGAGTCAGAAGGTGAGGGGGAGGCAGGAGGTGAGGGAGAAATTATAGTGATTACTTCCTCTATAAATTCATTACTTTTATTACTTCTCCATCTCCCCCATCTTCCCCATCTTCCCCATCTCCCTCCTCTCCTCCTCTCCTCCTGCCTCCTGCCTTCTAATGAAACAAGCCCAAATTAGGATAAGCTATACCATGATTCCTACAGTGACGAAGTTAAGCGCGGGAGACTTCCCTTTGAACACGTTCATTCACCCTACGGCGGTTATTCATCCCACGGCGAAACTCGACCCTAGCGTTACCGTCGGTCCCTACGCGGTTATCGGGGAAAATGTCTCGATCGACGCGAATACAGTGATTGACGCTCATGTCGTCATCGAGGGGCCGACCAAAATCGGCAAAGGAAATCATATCTTTCCGGGAGCGGTCATCGGCGCGGAGCCGCAGGATTTAAAGTATAAAGGGGGAGAGAGCCGGGTCGAGATCGGGGATAACAATCAAATCCGCGAGTTCGTCACTATCAATCGCGCGACGGAAACCGGGGAAGTTACCCGCGTGGGGAACAATAATCTCCTGATGGCTTACGTCCACGTCGCCCATAATTGCGTTCTCGAAGATAACATTATTATCGCCAATAGTGTCGCCCTGGCGGGTCACGTTCACATCGAGTCGAAAGCGGTGATCGGTGGCGTGTTAGGTGTGCATCAGTTCGTACATATCGGCCGGATGGCGATGTTGGGAGGGATGAGTCGGATCGATCGAGATGTTCCCCCTTTCGTATTAGTAGAGGGCAACCCGTCCAGGGTTCGCACCTTAAATCTCGTCGGTTTACAGAGGGCCGGTGTTACCAACGAGGAAATGGCTTTACTCAAGAAAGCTTTCCGAATTCTCTACCGTTCCGATCTCACTTTAACCGAGGCGATCGAACAATTATCCCTCCTTCCCGACAACGAGTATATCCAACACCTGCGCCAATTCCTCCACCTCTCCACCACCGGCGAAAAACGTCGCGGGCCGATTCCGAGTAAGTAGAAAGATGGGGGAGTTGTTGGGAAAAGGGGAAGGGGGAAAGGCGATTTTTAACCCTTTTATCTATTCTTCTGCCTTCTGCCTCCCGCTTTTCGGTGGGTTACGCTTCCTAACCTACCCTAACGTCAGTTCGGGATCGGAATTTGACGATTTTTCGGTGAGAAGCCGAGTCTTATTCGGGGGACTAGCCCCCCGAACCCCCCACCGGTGGAGGGGTGCCTCCCCCGGACCCCCTGCACAAGGCCACGCGCGACATCACTTCGAGTTGACAAGATTTCGGGATGACTCGAATGAGAGGATCTCGATTCGAGTCATCCCGAACTGACGTTACCCTACACCCCACACCCTGAATATCACGAAAATCCTATGCGTATCTTTATTAGTACCGGCGAGGTTTCTGGAGATTTACAGGCCGCGATGTTAGTCGAATCGCTGTTTTCTCTGGCGAAAGAAAAGGGGATAGATTTGGAGATCGTCGCGCTGGGGGGCGATCGCATGGAGGCCGCGGGCGCGACAATGATCGGAAAAACCACCCGTCTCGCTTCGATGGGATTGATCGAGTCGATTCCCTTTATCCTACCCACCCTACAACTCCAAAAACGGGCGAAAGAGTCCCTTCGATCGAACCCTCCCGATATTCTCATCCTGATCGATTATGTCGGGCCGAACGTGGCGATCGGTAGTTTCGCGCGAGAAGCGTTGCCGGATTTGCCGATCGTTTACTATATCGGCCCGCAGGTGTGGATCTGGTCGGAGGAAAATATTCCTTCCGCAAGTTTACGCGCGAAAGCGGAACGTCTCTTTAATACGAAGAAATTAATCGAGATCACCGATCGACTGCTGGCCATTTTCCCGGCCGAGGAACGGTTTTTCAAGGCCAAGGGACTGCCGGTAACGTGGGTGGGACACCCGTTAGTCGATCGCATGGCCGACCCGCCGAAACGCCTAGAAATGCGTCAAAAATGGGGAATTCGCGAGGAGGAAACGGCGATCGCCCTTCTCCCGGCTTCTCGTCAACAGGAATTTAAATATCTCGTTCCCACCGTCTGCGCCGCCGCTAGACAGTTACAGGACAAGTTAACCGATGTACGTTTCCTAATTCCCGTCCCTTTAGCTTTATATCGCCCTAGAATGGAGGAATTAGTTAAAGAATACGGGTTAAACGCGACGATTTTAGAGCGGGATCAGACCCTAGAGGCGATCGCGGCCGCCGATCTCGCGGTGGCTAAGTCGGGAACGGTAAATCTAGAGATCGCCATGTTAAACGTGCCGCAGGTGGTCGTGTATCGTTTAAGCCCGATTACCGCTTGGATCGCCCGAAATATCATGAAATTATCGGTTCCCTACGTTTCCCCGGTCAATCTCGTCCTGATGCGGGAAATCGTCCCCGAATTGCTACAGGAAGAAGCTAATACCGAACGGATAGCGGCGGAATGTCTCGATTTATTATTAAACACTCAACGCCGCGAGAAAATGCTTTTAGAATACGCCGAAACGAGGGAAGGATTGGGAACGGTGGGAACCTGCGATCGGGTGGCGCGGGAAATCTTTCAAATGGTGGGGAAACAGTAGGAATATTTCCGAAAACGTCCTTACTCGAAAGATGAGGATGCGGGAGCGTTTGTTAATCGATAACAAGCTTTTAAAAGGGTTAAAAGCCTAACAAACCGCGAGACCGTCATATTGACGCGTTAAAGGGGAATGGTAAGCTAGGACAATATCTTCTCTAGGGACTCCTTTTTCTAATAACTCGTTAGCGACTCCCACTTCTGTTCCATCGTATTGAATCCAGATTTTATCGTCCTCTAAATCGATAGGAATTAACGCGCCATAGACACGCTCTTCCTCGATCCATCCCGCTCGGAGAAGTTGATAGCGATCGCGCGTCTCATCGAAGAGCGGTTTCATTTGAATTTCACCGTGAGCGGGTTTAATCTCGCTATGTTCGATGAAGATTTCTCGCGCGATTCGCCGATAATAATCTAGTTTATCCATGTTAGAAAAACGGAATTTTCGATCCCTTAAACCCCTAACGCCATCAACTCCTCGGAGAGATCGAAATTCGCCGTCACCGATTGCACGTCATCGAGCGCTTCTAACGTGTCGATCAGTTTGATTAGGGAACGGGCCCGATCGCTGTCGTTCACCTCGATCGAATTATTCGGAATCCAGCGGATCTCTATCTCTTTCACCGGAAAACCGTACCCTTGTAAGGTTTTATTGAGATGATCGAGATTCACCACTTCCGTGAACACTTCCGCGCCGGTTCCCTCTTCCTCGTCGTCGAAGATCTCGTAGGATTGCGCCCCCCCTTCTAGCGAGGCTTCTAGTAACTTTTCCTCCTCGATCGAACCCTCGATCCGGATCACCCCTTTCTGGTCGAACATCCAGCCCACACAGCCGGTTTCACCCAAATTCCCGCCATTTTTACTAAAAGCCGCCCGTAGATCCGCCGCGGTACGATTGCGGTTATCGGTGAGCGCTTCGATGAGAATCGCCACCCCTCCCGGCCCGTACCCCTCGTACCGGATTTCCTCCAAAGCCGAACCGCTATCGAACGTTCCCGCGCCTTTAGCGATCGCCCGATCGATATTCTCGTTGGGAATCCCCGCGGCCCGGGCTTTCTCGATCGCCGTCCTTAGCTGGAAATTGCCCGCAGGATCGGGAATTCCGTTCCTCGCCGCCACGATAATCGCCCGCGAGAGTTGGGTGAACGTCTTACCTTTTTTCGCGTCCATCCGCGCTTTCTGTCGTTTAATATTCGCCCACTTACTATGACCGGCCATAATCTTTTAGGAGTCTGGAGTCAGAATTCAGGAGTCAGGAGATAGGGAGTTCGGAGTTCGGAGTTCGGAGTGGGAAATCAAGATAGAGAGGGGCTAATTTCGGGAAAAATGGAGATTTTCGAGAAATTTACTCCTCTACTCCCTACTCCCTTCCCTCATGCCTTCTGCCTCCTGCCTCCCGCTTTCTTCAAGCTAATCCTTTCGAGGCTAACCATTCCCGATTATAAAGCCTAGATTGGTAACGCGCGCCACCGTCACAGAGAACGGTCACGATCGTGTGTCCGGGCCCCAACTGTTTCGCCAACGCTACCGCCGCGCCGACATTAATCCCCACCGAACCGCCCATGAAGAGGCCGTCTTTTTGAAGGAGTTGATACACCACCCGAAGCGCCTCCGGATCGTCGATCTGGATCGCGTCATCGATCGGCGCGCCCTCCATATTCGCCGTTACCCGACTGTTTCCGATGCCCTCGGTGATCGAACTGCCCTCTATCTTGATCTCTCCCGTTTTCGCGTAACTATACAGACCGCTACCCATCGGATCGGCCAACACGCACCGCACGTTCAGATTCTGGTCCTTCAAAAACATCGCCACCCCCGCGTAGGTTCCCCCCGTCCCGGTAGCCGCCACCCACGCGTCAATCTTGCCGTCGGTTTGTTCCCAGATCTCCCGTCCCGTCGTCTCGTAGTGGGCGCGACGGTTAGCGAGGTTATCGAATTGATTCGCCCAGATCGCGTTTTCCATCTCGCTCGCCAATCTTCCCGACAATCTCACGTAATTATTGGGATCTTTGTAGGGAACCGCGGGAACGGTACGCACTTCCGCGCCTAGCGTCCGCAGGAGGTCGATTTTCTCCTGAGATTGCGTGTCGGGAATGACGATCAAACATTTATAGCCTTTCGCGTTGCAGATATGGGCCAGCCCGATACCCGTATTACCGGCCGTTCCCTCTACCACCGTCCCGCCGGGTTTTAACAGTCCCTTTTCCTCGGCATCTTGAATGATGTATAAAGCCGCCCGATCCTTTACCGAACCTCCCGGATTGAGAAATTCGGCTTTTCCCAAAATCTCACATCCCGTCTCTTCACTAAAACTATCTAGGCGAATCAGCGGGGTATTCCCCACCGCGCCAACGAAACCGTCTTTAATATCCATAACGCTCGCTATCTCGTGGTCGGTATTGAAACCTAAATTTTATCGATCGTGCTGTTCGTAAGCGGAGACGATTCTCTGTACGAGCGGGTGACGTACCACATCCGCGCGCGACAGATGACAGAACGCGATCCCCTCCACTGATTTTAAGATTTTTTGAGCGGCGAGCAAACCGGATTCTTGATTTGCGGGCAGATCCGTCTGGGTAACGTCTCCAGTCACCACCATCCGCGACCCGAATCCCAAGCGGGTTAAGACCATTTTTAACTGCGCCGGGGTGGTATTCTGCGCCTCGTCCACGATCACGAACGCGTTCGCTAACGTCCGTCCCCGCATATAGGCGAGAGGCGCGATCTCGATCTTTCCCCGTTCCATCAGGTCGGGAATTTTCGCGGGTTCGATAAATTCGTACAGCGCATCGTACAGGGGACGCAGGAAGGGATCTACCTTCTGTTGGAGATCTCCGGGTAAAAACCCTAATTTTTCCCCGGCTTCCACCGCGGGACGGGTGAGAATGATCCGTTCTACCTTGTCTTCTAATAGGGCGCGAACGGCGAGAACGGCGGCGAGAAAGGTTTTTCCGGTTCCCGCGGGGCCGATACAGAAGGTGATATCGTGGGATTCGATCGCCTGAATATATTGACGCTGGCGGAAGGTTTTCGCCCGGATTAGCTCTCCGCGTCGGGTGCGCGCCAGAACGTTCTTTTGCAGTTGCTGATACTCGTCCGATCGCCCGGTATCGATCGCTTGGAAGGCGGTCATAATATCCGCCTCGGAAATATTTTTCGCGTCCTCCCATAACGGGGTTAGGGAACGCACGATCGAGGTCGCCCGTTCCACGGGGGTCGCCTGTCCCGCGATTCTCAATTCCATACCCCGCAGAACCAGACTCGCCCCGGTCTGTCGCGATAATAGTTTTAAATTCGCTTCCTGATGGCCCGCTAGGGCGATCGCGCTCTCTATACTGGGAAATTCAAACGTTTGAAGGGCTTCTGTCATGTTTAAGCGGCAGGGACGGGGGGAGAACGGGCAATCAGAGGAAAAACGATCGATGATTTTTGCCTCTGACCTTATCTTAACTATCCCGGTTCCCGATTCCCTATACCCTTAGCTCTACCGTTCGATCGATTACCCTTTGGCGAGTTCTACCACTTTGGCGAACGCGGCCGGGTCGAGAACCGCTAATTGCGCTAACATTTTGCGGTTGATGAGAATATTCGCTTTCTTTAGCTGGCCGGTGAGTTGGCTGTAGCTGACTCCCTGTTGACGGGCCGCGGCGTTGATGCGGGTGATCCAAAGACGGCGGAAATCGCGTTTGCGTTTGCGGCGGTCTCTATAGGCGTTCCGCAGGGCTTTCATCACCTGCTGGTTAGCGGTACGGAAAAGCTTCGAGTGAGAACCGCGGAAACCTTTGGCCAGTTTGAGAATTTTCTTGCGTCGTTTGCGGGCGACGTTCCCCCGTTTTACCCTAGTCATGATTATCCCTGTGAAATTTTCCGAAATCTTACAAATACGGCAACATCAAACGTACTTCCTTCTCGTCCCGTTCGTGAACGAGCGCGATATTCGACAGACGACGACGTTTGCGCTCGGCGCTCTTATGATCGAGAAGGTGGTTTTTGAAGGCTTTACGACGTTTGATCTTTTTGCCGCTCCCCGTGGCCTCGAATCGTTTGGCCGCCGCCTTCCGCGTTTTTAGCTTCGGCATAACTGTAGTTATTAAATCGACACAATCACTAATACTATCACGGGTTGGGGCATTTTTACAAGTTTCGGGCGACAAAAAAATTGGGGAGGTGGGAAAATCGTCCATAACTCGATGATTATGATGGCGATTTACGATTTTCCCGCCCTCCCTTTCACTCGGGATATTAACCGGCAACGGTCGCCCGAGTGAGTTGAACGGCCTCTAAGATAAGGTGACTCTCTTCATCGGAGAGAAAGCTTTCTAAAACTTTCGCCATCGTCTGATAGGTGAGATTGGCGGGACGCTGATCGCGGAAAGCTCGCACGACGATACTATCCCAAACGAGGTAATCGTCGCGGAGACGTTCGAGGTCGTCGAGGAGGGTGGCGATCGAGATACAGCGTAGCGCGTGTTGTCGGTCGCGTTTACAGACGGCGGACACATCCCGATCGCCGCGACGGTAGAGATTCGGATCGATCGCTTTCAGGTCGGATTCGAGTTGCTCGTCGATTTTCCCGTGTATTCCTTCGAGTTTCTCGTACAGGGAGATCCTGTCGTCCGCGGAATCGAGATAGTCGTGGAGGAATTGGAGTTCGTTGTGGTCGGCGTAGCGGCCGTCCACGTCGATGCTTAGTCGCTTGAGCTTGGTTAGCATATCGGGGATTTCTAGTGTGAAGTTATGAAAACCGTCGCTCTCAGGATGCCCAAAATCCCGATCGAAATCATCTTTTTCTGGCGATGTCGGCAAAATTTTTTCGGTTGGCCGGCGATCGGGGGACGGGGGACGATCCCCCTCTCGGAAGATCTTCAGAATATTCATCGATTCGCCGGACAAAAAGTTCTTCTAGAATGATAAGTAGATATACGAGAGGAAATATACTCATGTCCAGTGGGAAGTTCGAGACACCGGCATCATTGTCCGATCGAGAGTTGGAGATTCTCGATCTGGTCGCGGGTGGTTTAACGAATCAGGAAATCTCCGAGAGGTTGGAGATCAGCAAGCGCACGGTAGACAACCACATCAGTAATATCCTGACGAAAACGAAAACCGATAACCGCGTGGAGTTGGTACGCTGGGCCCTACAGTGGGGGAAAGTGTGTCTGGACGATATTAACTGCTGTGTGCTTCCCTCCGCGACCGTTTCCGTTACCGCCGATGAAAAGGCTTCCTAACGCTCTCGGATTCCTACTGGTGGGTATTCTCGGTACGGGGGGATGTAGTGACGCGGGTTTCGTGACCCCCCCGCAACAACTTCTCGGTTCGGCGCTCAACACGCCATCGGCGGAAGAGAATCCCCGTTTCTCCTATGATGGTCGGTATCTGGTCTTCGCGTCCGATCGACAGAATCAGCGGACGATCTACCTGTTCGATCGAGTCGCCAATCGTTTGGTTCCCCTGCCGGGACTCAATCAACCGAATACCTATCAGGACGAACCGGATATCAGCGCGGACGGTCGGTATATCGTCTACGTTTCCGAGGGGTCGGGGAAACCGGATATCTACGTCTACGATCGCCAGACGTTACAGGCGACCAATCTTACGGAAAATCTTCTCGGGGAGAAACGCCGGCCGACGATTAGCGGCAACGGACGTTTGATCGCTTTTGAAAGTAATCGTTTCGGTCAGTGGAACGTGGAAATTTTCGATCGGGGGGTAGACATCCCAGTGTCTCTGCCGTCGGAGAATCCCTCCCCCGAGAAGTAATCACACGAGGACGGGAGGCACGCGATCTTCGACCGGGAGGAAACGGGCGATCGCTTCCCAGGCGAGGACATCTTCTAAAATCGTCTGATATCCTTTGACATTCGGGTGTAATCCGTCATCCATCACGCGGGAGCGACACCAATCATCGCCGCGGGACATCCAGAGGTCGAATAAATCGAGATAGGGAATTTCTCTTTCTAAACAAGCTTGTTTCGTGGCTTCTTTAAAACGATACTGATCGAGATGATTAAAATAAAAACAATCTAAAAAGGGCATTTTCCGCTCGTCCACGGGAACCATGCCGATGTAGAGGACGGGACAGAGCGATCGGGCCCGATCGAGTAAATCTTCTATCTGGGAGCGGAATAGATCGAGATCGGTGTAGGTGCGTCCGTCCGGCCGGCCGAGTCGCGCGCTATCGTTGACCCCGACGGAGAGGAGGATTCGATCGGGGACGCGATTGCGGATTTCCCCCCGGAGACGGAATTCCTGTTCTAAACGCTCGGAGACTTGAAGCGCTCGATCGCCCCGGATACCGAGATTGTACAGGACGTGATCGGAACCGCCCATCCAGAAACGGCGCAAGCGTTCCACCCAACCGCCACCGATGGGATCGCCATAACCGTACACCAAGCTATCGCCTAACGCCACGATCTTGAGCGGGTACGCTTTGGCGGTCGCGGATTGTCCGGTCGGGGAACTAGAGAGAGTTCGCATAGATTGTTCGTGGGACACGGTTTCGCTTTTAGTTGTACACGATTTCGGACATTTCGACCGTGTAATATATTACATTAGCCCGGAGCGGAAACTAGGGGAAAAAAAACGATCGATCGCGAGGATCTATCCGGGGCCGGAGGGGCGATCGTCGAGACTGTCAACTCCCGAAAAGGGCGAGATATAATGGGAGTTTTCTGAAAAGGAGTTTACCCCCATGCAGAAAAGACAGGCTTTCGACTCCACTCACGTCGTCTATCGGGCCGAGGAATTGATGAAGGCCGCCTCTAACCGCTATCGTATAACCGTACAGGTAGCTCATCGGGCGAAAAAACGTCGTTACGAGGATTTCGAGAGTCCCGTGGAAGATCCGCTGATGAAGCCGACGATCCGGGCGATTATCGAGATGTCCGACGAGTTAACCCAGCCGGAAATTATTAGTGAATAGGAGAGACGAGAGGATGAAAAGGAGGGTTTTCACGAGAGGATCGATCGGTCTGCTGGTGGCGATCTCGATTTCGGCGCTCGGTTCGCGGGTCGATTCCCAAACCCTCCGTCCCGAAGCGGCCGCGAAAAAGGTCTACGAACAAGTTCCCAACATCCCGCGCGAGAATACCTACACCCGGAAGGAAACCGGGGCGATCGATCCCGAGAATACGCTCATTAGCCGACTGATCCGTTATCATCAGGATGTTAAAAAACGCTTCACCACCACGCGTCTCGATTGGCAATTAACCCTCGCGGATTATCTGGGCGCGAACGAGGTCATCGTAGAGGAACGCTACCCCGGCCAGAATACCCTGACCGTTAACCCGATGAAGAGTGATGTTAAAGCGATTCAATCCTTAAACCGTCGCCAGAGGGAAGCGATCGTGACGGCGCTCGTGATTCTTTACAATCCCGTGGAAAATACTCCACCGACCCCCACCCCGCAACCTTCCCCGAGTCCGAGTCCGAGTCCCCTTCCCTCTCCCCGTACCCCTTCCCTCTCCAAACCCGGAGACGCGAACTTGTTAAAGTGAGAAGGCGGTAGGCAGGAGGCAGGAGAAGAGATTTTTAAAGATATATTCGATATCCCGAATAAATTTAATGTATAAAAGATGATTCTATAAAAATTTATGGAAAAGATTCTGAAAGAGGGGGAGGGATGGCGGATCGGGTGGAATCCGATGGCGGAAGAGTATCGGGGAATGATCGGGGGGGGAGATTGGGCGATCGAACTGACCGAGGAGGAATGGAACGATTTCCGCCGATTATCGCGACAGTTAAGCGCGACGATGGAAGCGATGAAAGAGGAATTGATGGACGAGGAGAGAATCGCCTGCGAGGCCGAAAGCGATCTCCTCTGGTTAGAAGTGGAGGGATTTCCCGCGAGTTATTCCCTGCGTCTCCTTCTCCATCGCGGTCGTCGTTGCGAGGGAAGCTGGCCGCCAGCCGCGGTCGCCGAACTTTTGCGGGCGATCGATTTTTTTTAAAATGAACAATAGGCGGGAGGTGGAGTGTAGGGTGTAATTTTCTCGAAAATCTCGATTTTTTTTCCGACACTAGATTCTCTCTAAATTGATTTTCCACTCCCCATCTCCTGACTCCTTAACCACACGATAATTTTTGAATTTCACAAGAAGCCTCATGACGCGACAACCGACCTACACCCCCCCGACTTTGCTGAAAAACGGTCTTTCTATGACCCTATATACCGCCTTAAAAGCGAGGGAAACCTGGCAAAATACTAACAGCGATCCCGATCCGATCTATCAAGAAACTATTTTCACCGGCGCGGGAGGGGTTCCGATTTACGGACGGGTGGCGATTCCGGAGAACGCGAGAGGTACGATCGTCGGAACTTACGGCATCACCGGGGATCTCGATAATCAATGGTTTTTGCAACTGTTGGGAAGGAAAGCTTTCGCTCGAAATTACGCGGTGGTGTTGTTCGATTGGCGCGCTCACGGGAAAACGGCGGAGTTATCGCCGACGTTAACTTCTGATGGAATTTACGAGGGGTTAGATTACCTATATATCGCGGAGAAAGCGAAGAAAATGGGCTGTCCGGCTCCTTTTGGGTTCACGGGTTATTCGTTAGGCGGACAGTTGGCATTGTGGGGCGTGAAATCGGCGATGAATACGGAGGGTTTGGAGATTCAGCCCGAAGAAATCGCCGGTGGTGCGGTCATCTGTCCGAGTGTAGATTCTAATCGTTCTCTCTCGTATTTAGTGAAGGATACGTGGGGGAAATATCTGGAAAGATCGATCGCGAAAGAGTTGCGGAAACTGGCGAAACGGATTCATACCGCGCACCCGAACGATATCGACCCGTCAGCGATCGAACGCGCGCGGACGATTTACGGTTTCGATAAAGAATTGGTGATCGAAAAACTCGGTTTCGCGACGGTGGAAGAGTATTACGACGCGAGTAGTCCCCTCCCTTTTCTGCCCTATTTACAGAAACCGACCTTGATTCTCTACGCGACCGACGATCCGATGTTCGCGCCATCTATTATCGAGGATTTACAGGCCGCGAGCGCGAGTAATCCGTTTATCGATTTACAGTTAACGCGTTACGGGGGTCATGTCGGTTATATTAGCGGTCGATCGTGTCAGAAGGAATGGGGGGATAGCGATCGATGGTGGGCGTGGAATCGGGTTCTCGATTGGTTCGATGAGAAAGGAATCGAAAGTTTTTAAAAAAACGAGAAGAATAATTTTCTATAGATAATGAATAATTATGACTACCGATCGAATTTCCGTAATTACCTTTCCGCCACCGTTGGAAAATGGCGATCGATTAACCCGCGTCGAGTTTGAACGACGTTATTCCGCGCATCCGGAACTAAAAAAAGCGGAATTAATCGAGGGAATTGTCTATATAGCCTTACCGGTACGGATCACACACGGAGAATCCCACGCTTCGGCGATCGGATGGTTAGGTTTTTATAAAGCGTTAACTCCCGGTCTACAATTGGGCGATAATTGTACGGTGAGATTGGACAATGAAAACGAGGTTCAACCGGATATTCTATTAAGAATTCAGTCGGGGGGACAATCGATCGTTAGCGAACAGGATTACGTGGAAGGCGCGCCGGAATTGATCGTGGAAATTGCCGCGAGTAGTGTCTCGATCGATCTACACGGTAAATTCCGGGTCTATCAACGCCATCGAGTCCAAGAATATTTAATCTGGCGGGTGTACGATCGGGCGATCGATTGGTTCCGATTACGCGAGGATAACTATGTTCCCTTGCAACCGGATTCAGAGGGCATTATCAAAAGCGAGATTTTCCCCGGATTATGGTTAGATATTCCAGCTTTATTATCGGGAGATCTGGCGAAAGTTTTGGAAGTTTTACAGCGAGGAATCGCTTTACCAGAACATCGAGATTTTGTCAAAAGTTTATTGGAGAATTAATAGTCTCATGTCTATCACGATCGTTTTAAGTCTGGAAATCGAAGCCCGATTACGGGAGAGAGCGCGACAACAAGGACAGGATATCGGTGAAGTCGTGTCCGAGTTATTAACGCGTCAGTTAGAGTGGGAGAGTCAAGATAGTGAAGAAGCGATCGCCGGTATTCAAAAAGGGTTGGACGATTTCGAGAGTGGAAATTCTCGATCGTTCGCCGAGTTCGCGGAAGAATCGAGAACTTTACACGAAACGGGTTAACTGTACTCGATAGCGTTCTTTTTTGGTAATCGACACTTCCCCGACTTCTAGACGACCTTTGCCCCGAAAAGAGATTAGATCTCCCGTTTTGACGTTGTAACTCGATTGGGTTACGTCTTTCCAGTTTACCCGCACGTCTCCCGATTCGATCGCCTCGGCCATTTTACCGCGGGAGATGCCGAACCCGGCAGAAGCGATCGCGTCCAGACGTAGGGAAGCCTCGACGGTGTTGATCTCTTTTTTCTGGGGCGGTCTAATTTTGAGTTCGGTGAGTTCGATCGGGCGGGTTTTCACGGGAACCGATCGAACTTGCACGAGACTGGTTTCGAGAAAATCCACCAATTCGGGAACCACGATCGCCTGCGCCCCCCGTTCGCCGAGTACGATAATATCGCCCACCTTTTCCCGGACGATTCCCGTCCCCAACATCGCGCCGAGAAAATCCCGATGATTGGCGGGATCGAAAAGGAAATTCCCCGCGATATCGACGGCGACGACGGGAATTTCCGTCGTTTCAAAGGGAATATCCACCCGCGCGATGCCTATCCGTTGTCTTTCCGCTTGCGGGTAGCCGCCCCATTTTTGAATAGTTATGTCGGTTAAGCGTCCGAACACTCGATCGATCTCCGCGAGAATCGGTGGCGAGAGAAAATCCGTCACCACCACTTCCCAGGTTCGGATCGCCTGTTCCGCTCGATCGATGACACGGGCGATCTCGTCCCGGTTTTCGACTCCTTTTAATAGTTCATCTCTAGGAAGCATATCGCGTGTGTCGTTGTGATGGGAAAGGTGAGGGAGAGGGGGAGTTTTTGGGGAAAAGGGGGAGGGGAAAAGGGAAAAAGTTACTTTTGGGTTTGTCACCTTTATCCTTTACCCTCTCCTCGCTGACTCCCGACAATCTACTGTTCTAGGGCGTATCCTTGCATATTTTCGGGATTGAAGGGGCGGAGAATTTCTGTCGCTTTATTTTTCAGGCTTTCGGAACCTTGCACGACGATGATATATTTGCCCGCCTGGAGACGGTTGCGGTAGGGAAGCGCGTCCCCGCTACCGGAGGATAAACCCACGCCACCGCCGACGAAAACACTCCCCATCGCGCCGCCGATCGCTCCCGCGAAACCGCCTACAATATGATTGCCCGGTTCTCCCGCCCAATCGAAGGTGTCCAGTCCGGTGATTGCGTTAAAGAGATAACCCCCGGCGAAACCGAAGGGAACCAACCAGATAGCCATGAGCTTGGCGCGTTTTTTCGCCTGTTGGACGGGATCGATAAAACCGAATTCATCGGCGCTTTTATAGCCTTTACCGAGAATGGAGATTTGAGATTGGGGAATTCCCGCGTTTTCGAGGGCGATCGAGGCGGATTCCGCTTGGATGCGATCGGCTAAGACGGCGACGAGATAATTCATATTAAAAATTTTTCAACGGTCCTGATTTTCTATCCTATCAAAGCTTTCGCCCGATCGATCGCTTCGGGTGGGAAGAGCGATCGTTTCTAATACCCGGTTCCCTAAAATTAAAATCTCTCTCTTCCATCGTCTGTCAGAGAGAGTGAATCAATTATTAACTTAGTTTAGGAAGCTAAAAGAATTAGAATGATGATTTTATTGCTCCTCTGGCTTCCTATCTTAATAAAGCTAAGAATCGGCGGCTTTGGGGGCTAACTTGATATTCGTCGCTAGTCCGAGAAATTGTAGTAAGCGGATCGTCATCCAAGTGGTATCGATCTCCCACCATTGCAAACCGTGACGGGCGGAATATTGATAGGCGTGATGGTTATTGTGCCAGCCCTCGCCGAAAGTTAATAACGCTACCCACCAGCAATTTTTCGAGAGATCGTTCGATTCGTGGCTAACATAACCGAATTTGTGGGTCGCACTATTAACGAACCAAGTGAAGTGGAAAACCACGACCAAACGAACGAAAATTCCCCAGATCACGAACGACCAACCGCCGAGCGCGTAGAGAAAGATCCCTAATACGATTTGAATGGGAATGAAATATTTTTGACAGAATTGATAGAAAGGATCGTTCGCGATGTCTTGGGTATAGCGGGTGACATCTTGATCGGCGGGGATGACATGAAGCATCCAACCCATGTGACTCCACCAGAATCCTTTATTGGAATCGTGGGGATCGGGAGCGGTATCGGAATATTTATGATGAATACGATGTAAACCTATCCAAGTAATCGGGCCCCCCTGACAGGCGAGTGTCCCACAGAAAACGAGTATATATTCTAGCCATTTCGGTGTTTGAAAACTCCGATGGGAAACCAATCGATGGAATCCGAGGGTGATGCCGAAGCCACCCGTGACCCAGTACAGGATAAACGCGACTCCCACCGCGTTCCAACTAAAATTGCCCGGCAATAGAGCGAGCAGAGCCACTAGATGGATGAAAGCCATGTAGATGAGAGTCACCCAATCGATCGGTAGTTTTTCTGAAGTAGCGACAGTCATTAATTAATAACCTAACGGAAAACAACAAAACTCAACAGTTAGCCGCCAAATCAAGAGGAATTGACACATAGCGAACTTTAACGATTGAATATTCTTATCGTAGCAAGAATTACAATCTATTTGTCGATGGATAGCGAATCTTTACTTTTTCAGGCGGAACGAACATTAACTCCTATTTTTTCCGACATTGACGCGCTGGTCAAGCAGAATCTCCGTAAAATCCTCACCGCCTTTCGGGAATACCGCGTCGGGGTGCATCATTTCGCGGGGGTTAGCGGGTACGGTCACGACGATCTCGGCCGGGACACCCTCGATAAAGTTTTCGCGCGGGTTGTGGGTGCCGAGAGCGCGGCGGTGCGGGTACAGTTGGTATCGGGAACCCACGCGATCGCCTGCGCTCTCTACGGCACGCTACGGCCGGGAGATGAGATGTTAGCGGTAGCGGGCGCGCCCTACGACACGCTAGAGGAAGTGATCGGCCTGCGGGGGAGCGGTCAGGGGTCGTTACGGGATTTCGGCATCGATTACCGTCAGTTGGAGTTAACGGAGGCGGGATCGATCGATTGGGAGGGATTGGCGACGGCGGTGGGCGATCGCACCCGTTTAGTTTTAATTCAGCGTTCCTGTGGCTATTCGTGGCGGCAGAGTCTATCGATCGAGGAGATCGGCAAAATCGTTCACCTCGTCAAGCGACAGAACCCGAATACCGTCTGTTTTGTCGATAACTGCTACGGGGAATTTATCGAAACCCGCGAACCGACGGACGTGGGGGCGGATCTGATGGCGGGTTCGCTGATTAAAAACCCCGGCGGCACGATCGTCACCGCGGGCGGATATCTCGCCGGGAAAGCGGATCTCGTGGAAGCGGCCGCCTGTCGTCTCACCGCGCCCGGAATCGGTAGCGAGGGGGGCGCGACGTTCGATCAGAATCGTCTGTTGTTTCAAGGGTTATTCCTCGCGCCGGGGATGGTGGGGGAAGCGATGAAGGGTTCTCACCTGATCGCGACCGTTTTCGATAAGCTCGGTTATCCAGTCAATCCCGCGCCGATGGTTCCCCGTCGCGATATTATTCAGGCGGTGAAACTGGGTTCGCCGGAGAAGCTGATCGCCTTCTGTAAGGCGATTCAAGCGTACTCGCCGATCGGTTCCTACCTCGATCCGGTTCCCGCGTTAATGCCCGGCTACGAGAGTCAGGTGGTGATGGCGGGAGGGACGTTTATCGACGGTAGTACCTCGGAATTTTCCGCGGACGGTCCTTTACGGGAACCCTATATCGTTTTCTGTCAGGGAGGGACGCACTGGACGCATATTTCGATCGCTCTGGAGGCGGCGATTCAGGCGTTAGGAACGGATTGACCACTTGAAAACCGTTAGATTCGTCGCGGTCGATTTATACGGCTGACTGTTCGCCAACGCTTTCAATATGGTTCCGTAGAATGGAGTTTATAAGCGTTTTGTAATCTTCGCCTCGCGACTGAAACCAATTGAGAATATCCGGGTCAAGTTGAACGAAACGATCCGCTTGACTCGCGGGAATTCTCAGCGTCGCTTTTTCAAAAAATTCGTCGGTTAGGGGCGTTATATCGGAGTAGTCGATCGAGTCATCGTCCATCGCTTCCAATGCCGTCCCGCGAGAGGTATCGATCGAATCTTTGTCGTTCATGTCGATTTGCCCTTTTTTGAAGGTAGCGATCGCCCGTAAATAAATCACTTCCGAAAGATTTTGATTTTACGAGAGACTTGTCAACTCGATGGTAACGCGGTTACATTCTCATTGACTCTTCCTCGTGAAGCTGACTCATCGCGCGCGGGTAGAGAATTAGAAAAACGAACCACCAGACGAGAATCGGTAGGGATACCAGGATGGTTAACCAAAGAATTCGGGTGATAAACCAAGTTCCCCCGATGAGGGCGATTCCCGTGAGCAGGATCGTCCACGGTTGGCACCATCGGGGTTTTTCGTCCCACACGTTATAGGATTTCGAGTTAGTCATGAGGCTCGATCGAACAAACTAACTCGATTCTAGAGCGATCGCACGCGAAAAATGCCGGGCAATGCTAAAAAAGCTCAAGAATAACACCCCCACCGAGCGCGAGCCGCAATTCATAGCTGAAGCTGTCTAGGTGATCCCTAACGATTCCCCGTGCGGAAATCCCGAAAAAAATGGTTCCGAAAACCCTACCCCCACGATCGAATTCCTTGTCTATCCTGAAAGTGTGGAGAGAAAAAGCTCTCGATCGCTCCCCAATCTCAAACCCTATTCGGAGGTGAATATTATGGCACTCATTCGTTGGGAACCTTTCCGAGAAATCGATACCCTACAAAAAGAAATGAACCGTCTTTTCGATACTCTAGCGCCTACCTCGATCGGGAACGGTGAAAAAACCGGTCTATCCTTTATTCCCGCGGCGGAACTGACCGAAACCCCCGAAGCGGTTAACCTGAAACTGGAAATCCCCGGCATGGAAGCCAATGATTTAAACATAGAAGTAACCGCGGATAGTATTACCGTTAACGGCGAACGGAAATCGGAAACGAAAACCGAAGAAGGCGGAATGACGCGTACCGAATTCCGTTACGGGAAATTCCACCGTCAGATCCCGTTACCGGTTCGGATCGACAATTCCAAAGCGAGTGCCGACTATAAAGATGGCATTCTCCACATCACCCTTCCGAAAGCGGAAGAGGAAAAAAATAAAGTGGTGAAAGTGTCCATCAACACCCCTAGCGGTCAATAATCTTCAATAAGATAGAGGCGGGAATTCTCGAAAGAATCCCCGCCTTTTTCGATCGAGCGTATTCATTTTTAAAAACCGGTGAGGAAGTTCGATTTTCCTAACCGGTCGTCGTTGTTTCGATCGCTCTCTTAACTTTCCGTTAGTTTTTCCCGCGCTCCTTCTAGTCTTTCCTCGGCGGTTTCCATCACCTCGTCGAAGTTTTCTAGAATTTCTCCCGGATGGTTTTCTAAGATTTTCGTCGAGAGGGAAATGCGGTTTTTATAGTCGTCGATCTCGGCGATCACTACTTTAATCGGTTGGCCGACTTTAAAGAAAGTCATCGGGGAATTGAAGGAAGCGCCGGTTACTTGTTTGGCGTGAAGCAAACCCGTTACCCCGCCACAATCGACGAAAACCCCGTAAGGTTGCAGTTTAACGACGGTTCCACTTAATAGTTTACCCACCGCTAACTGACTGATGGCGGCGGCGCGGGCGATCTCGCGTTGGGAGAGAACTAATTTATTATTTTCCCGATCGACCTGAATAAAGGTCGCGGTTAATAACTGTCCGACGAGGGAATCGAGGTCGTTTTTCTCGACTAGGTGCGATCGGGGGATAAATCCCCGCAATCCTTCCACCTCTCCCGTCACACCGCCTTTATTCACTCCCGTGACGCGTACCTGGACGGATTTGCCACTATCGGCGATTTCCGAAACGGTTTCCCAGGCTTTTTCGATTTGCAGTTGTCTCAGGGACAAGGTGACTTGTCCTTCCGCGTCCTGACCGCGGATGATGAGGAAATCGAGTTCCGAGTCGATCGGTAAGATTTCGGCGATCGATCCCTCGTTTGACAGGGAAATTTCTTTTAAGGGGATAAAAGCGGAGGATTTCGCTCCGATATCCACGTAAGCGCCGTCCGACGTGTGTTGATCCACTCGTCCCCGCACGATCTGACCTTTTTCAAATTGATAATCGTATCGATCGAGGGCTTGCGCGAAATCATCCATTGAAAAAGAGGATTTCGACTTGTCAGACGGACTAGAATTCGGGGTCATGGTAGTTGAAGGTTGACAGAAATAAAAATCGATCTGTTTCCAGTGTACGATCGCTCTCCCGGAGACAGGCCATTAAGATTTTAAACGGCTAAATAACTCTAGCACATGACCCCACGCGTCCGCGGCGGCGGAGGGATTATAACTCGCTCTTCGGTCGCAGAAAAAGCCGTGATCCGCGTTCTGGTAGCGAAAAACTCGATGGGGAATCTGGAATCGTTCTAACGCGCTCTCGATCTCGTTCACCTGTTCGACGGGGATACTCGCGTCCGACATCCCGAAGAAAGCGTACATCGTCCCCTGGATATCCGGGGTGCGCGTGACGGTGGGCGCGCCGCCACCGGGGGTCATGGTGGTGATGCCCGCGCCGTAAAAAGAGGCGGTTACGGCTATATCATCGAGCGTGGAGACGAGATAGACGACGTGGCCGCCGAAACAGAAGCCGATCGTTCCCACGCCGTCTTTTTTGACGTTAGGGAGGGTATAGAGGTAATCGATCGTCGCGCGGATATCGCTTTCGAGTTCCGTCGCTTTGGTTTGATCCTTGTACCGGCGACCGATGGTAATATCTTCCGGGGTGTATCCCGTCTCGAAACCGGGGGCTTGTCGCTGATAGATAGCGGGGGCGATCGCTATATACCCCTCGCGGGCGATGCGATCGATCACGTCCCGAATATGGGAGTTCACGCCGAAAATTTCCTGCACGACGATGATCGCGGGATAGGTTTCCCCGTCCGCGGGAGTGGCGAGATAGGCGGAAATCTCTAGGTTTCCATTGGGAATGGTAACGTTTCGGGTTTCGATCGAAATAGTCATAGGTGGGAGTGGGGAGTGGGGAGTGGGGAGTTAGAAGGAGGGATAAATCTTATAGGGGGAGATCCCAGATTGGCACGGGCAAGATGCCTGTTCCACTAATTTCTCCTGTGGGATGGGCTTCTAGCCCGTCGGAATTACAAAAGTGGTCTGCTCACGGTTCGTTTCGGACGCTCCCAGATTGGCACAGGCAAGATGCCTGTTCCACGGTATAGATCACAATACGAATCTTTCTAGCACCGCGGCCACGCCGTCCGCCTCTACACTCGGGGCGACCCAATCGGCGATTTCCTTGACTTCCGGGGGCGCGTCGCCCATCGCCACCCCGAAACCGGCGTAGGTGAGCATGGTGACATCGTTAAAATTATCGCCGATCGCCAGAACATTCCCGGCGTTCAATCCGAGGAATTCTTCGGCGAGAAATTTGGTCGCGCTTCCCTTGGTCGCGTCCCGGTGGGTGACTTCAAAAAAGGTTTTGGTGGATTGGGTGAAATACAGGCCGCCCTCTCGGTAGCGTAGTTGTAAGTCCATCCATAAGCGCTCGATAATCGTCGGATCTTCGCCCATCGCTAAGATTTTTGTCGTTCCGCGCGGGGCTAGGGTTCGTAAGTCGCCGATCGCGACGGGGGTAATACCCGATCGCTGGCGATAGATCTCGGTTTCGACGTTTAACTCCCGCACGTAAAGGGTATCGTCCACGTAGAAGTTAATCGAGAGTTCGGCGCGCCATTCCGGTTGTTCGAGATAATCGAGGAGATCGACGGCGAATTCTTCGGCGATGGGGATATGTCGGTGGATTTTGCCAGAATCCGGTTCCTGTATCCACGCGCCATTGTAGGCGATCAGGGGGAGGGAGGAGTTGATGGCGCGGTGGAAACGGCAGGCCGATCGATACATCCGTCCGGTGGCGATCGCGACGGGGATTCCCTTCGCCTGTACCGCCTCGATCGCGCGGATCACGGGTTCGTTTACCTCGTTGGAAACGCCGGCGATCGTTCCATCGACATCGACCACGATTAATCGAATATCCAAAGTAATCACCCGTTAACTGTAATCAGTGATTAGTGTACCGGCGGTCGGCGATCGGCGTTCGGCTTTTTTCGATCGGGCCGGGGGAGGTATTGCACGATACGGTCTGTTCGGTGAAAGCGATCCTAAAGATTGGCGAGATTGTTTTCGATCGAATGGGGAATCGGTAGCTCTTTTCCCCGCGCGGTGTAGTCTTCGATGAGGAGTTCGAAAACTTCGATCGCGTTGTGTAGGGCTTCGTTGCGGGTGTCGCCGTGAGTGCGCGCGTAGGGACTGAATTCGGGAAGATGCGCCACGAATTTGTTATCCTCTTCCGACCATTGAATGGTGATGCTGTAATGATGATTCATCCGTTATTTCCCTCGTTTATCTTTTCAACAAACCCCGTAGGGTGGATTAGCGAAGCGTAATCCACCACCCCCACCCCAAAACCCAAAAACCATAATCCACCCTCACGCCAACATTTTTACATCGTTATCGGAATGAACGCATTCAAAAAGAATAACGATACTCAAGTTGCTAGTTACAAGTTACAAATCTCGCGCTTTAAACTCTCGTTTTGATCCCCCCTAACCCCCCTTAAAAAGGGGGGGACATGAGAAAAAGCGGGGTGATCGCGGGGGTTGTGGTGCGTTACGCTGTCGCTAACGCACCCTACGGGTGATGATTTGGAGAGCGGCGGGACGGGGAAGACGAGGAAATTCGATTTTCATGGATTCTCTCCCGATGGGGTCATCTGTAAATTAAACTCGACGGGGTTACAGAAACGGGTTTCTCCTTTATAGCGTTTAATGAGGCGCTCGTTATGGGGTTGTGGCGCGTTACGCTGTCGCTAACGCGCCCTACGGGTATTCGGTTCGGGGATGGGTTCTCTTTCGGCTTGCCAGGCTTCTAGATACATTGCGATGATTTCTTCGCCGTTGCGGAGCGCTTCTTCTCGCGTTTTCCCGTGGGTGCAGGGCATAACCACGAATTCACTAAATTCGGGAATCGTGACGAGATAGAGTCGGTCTTCATCCGAACATTGTAGGATCATGCTATATCGATTCATCGTCGTTTTCCTCTATCCAGTTTTTGAATTCATTGAATAACTGTCTTTACGGTTTTTCTCGGGATAACTTCTCGTGATTTTTCCGAACGGTCTTCGTATGGGGGTGATCGCTACCGAAAAACCTCTCGCAAATGTCTAAAGCTCTCCGATACAAAGGTTCCGCTTCCTCGTATCTTTCTAGTGACTCGTAAAGTGCCGCCAGATTGTTGAGACTTTGGGCGACATGGGGATGATCTTCCCCGTAAACCCGTTTCTCGATTGCCAGGGAGCGATCAAACAGGGATTCTGCTTCATTGTACTTTCGCTGTTTATAGTAAAGTGTTGCCAGATTATTGAGAGTTTGAGCGACATCGGGATGCTCCTTTCCTTGGTGATGTTCTCGGATTTTCAGTGAACGAATATAGAAAGATTCCGCCTCATCGTGTCTTCCTTGCTCTTGGTAAAGATCTGCCAGATTCCCAAGACTATGGGCAACATCAAGATGCTCGCCTCCCAACTGCCATTCTCGTATTATCAGCGAGCGAACGTATAAAGATTCCGCCTCGTTGTACTTTCTTTGAGCTTGATAAAGTACGGCTAGATTAGTCAGATTATTGGCAAAATAGGGATGTCCGGTTCCCAACTTCCGCTCTTGGATTTCCAGCGAACGAAGATAAAGAGGTTCTGCCTCATTGTATCTTCCCCACACTTGGTAAAGTGCGGCGAGATTCGCGAGGGTATCGGCAACCTCGGGATGTTCGTCCCCTAACCACCTTTCTCGAATTTTTAGCGAGCGAAGATACAGATATTCCGCCTTATCGTATTTTCCTTGTGCTTCGTAACATATCCCTAAATTATTGAGAGTGGCGGCAACATCGGGATGTTCGTCCCCTAACTGTTGCTCCATGATTTTGATAGATTGAATATACAGGAGTTCCGCGTCGCGGTATTTTCCTTGCCATCGGTAAATTTCTGCCACATTGTTAAAAATTTTAGCGAAATCGGGATGATCGCTTCCGAAACGAGCTTCTACAATTGTCAAACATTGCCGATACAATAGTAGTGCCTCAGTATAGGCGGCCCGGTCATGGTAAAACCGGGCGACGCGATTAAAAGGTACGATCAAATCCTCATCCATCAGCCACGAATTGAGGGCTGTAGCCACTTCCTCTAGATGGGATATAAACATCTGAACTCGCTCGATATCGAAGACGGTGACAGGATAGGGACTCGTTTTAGCAACTTTAACCATCACTCGGCAGAAGCTTTCTTTCCATTCTCCGGCCCGCGGGTATTCCTCGCGCTTGAGGGCGAAAAACTCGCGGATTAGGGGATGCAGTTGATAGAGATCCGCGGACGCGGAGACGATTTTTAGCAAACTCCAGCCGATTAATCCCTCGTCCCGTCTCTCCTCGATTTCCCCCGTATCCTCTCCCTCTAAACAACCTTCCACCAACCACCACGGAATCGGCGCGGACGCGAACAGACTTAACACCGTCGCGAGTTCCCGCGTTTCCCCGTCCAACTCCTGCCACGTCAACTCGAAAGCCTCCGCGATCCCTCGCTGTGCCGTCATGTCCGCCTCGATCCGGCTTAACGCTTTCGTCGCCAAAGGTCTCTGACGCGCCATTCTCTGCCGGAATTCGGAGAGCGATAAAGCCGGTTTCCGCGCCAGATACCGCCCCGCTAACTCCAATCCCAAAGGCAAATATCCCAAATCGGAACATAGAGCCTTCGCGTCCTCGATCTGATTGTCAATTCTCTCGGCTTCTCGATCTTGTAATAGTTTCCTCAATAGTTCTAGAGCCGCTTCCTCGCTTAACTCGTCGAGGGGGATTTTTTGTACCGAAGCCCCCAACCATTTCCGGGTGGTCAGCAGAATTTTAATACTCGAATCGATGGGTAAATAAAGATTAATTTTCTCGTAATCCGGTACATCGTCGAAAATAACCAGCTTATCGCCGTCGCGTTCGCGCCATCTGTCCCAGACGTAGCGAGTTTTCGCCAGGAATTCCAGATCGTCGGGCAAGGTCAAATTCAAACTCGATCGCCCGAAATCGAGAATCTGTAAGCCGATGTCCTCTCCGCAACGCAACCAACACGCGCCCCCGCGATAGGTTCCATCCTCCAACCGTTTCCGCGCGTACTGTAATGCGAGTTCGGTTTTGCCGATGCCGCCCATCCCCGTCACGGCGTAAACACACACGATTCGAGTGTTTTGTAAATGGTTATGTAATCTTTCTAAATCTTTTTCCCGTCCGACAAAATACGGGGTTCCCATTTGCTGGATATTGTGCGGGGGACTGTTCCGCGTCGGCTTGTTCCCCGCAAGCATTTCCGTCAAGATTTCCCCGACTCTCTCCACCCCGCATCCGGTAGGAGATTTCGCCCAATCTAGAAGCGCGTCCACCCGACTCGCCGCATCCGCCTGAACCGGGGGAATAATGCCCGGTGGCACATCCAGCGCGAAGATCAGAGCATTCAAATCCGCGGCAATTAACGCTATTAGGGTTTGTCTGAGTTTTCGAGGCTCCATGCTACCGTGGCCCGATCGCTTTCTCTCATTCTATCGATCGAGAGAGTTGACGGCGATCGAAAATCACTCTTTCTCCGGTGGTTGACCGGCCGCTTTTTCTAACGCCGTCTCGCGCGCGTAGAGAAACAGGGGAAAGGCGAACGCGAAAGCCACGAAAAAACCGAGGAGAATATACAACCAGACGAATTTAACCCCCACCCGTCGCGACTCGATAACCATCCAGCTAAACCCGGTGATACTGGCGATGAACAGATCGAAACTAAGCGATTTCGAGGCGAGATTATCGGAACTTTGGCTGATGAAATCCGCGATAGTACCGGTTCCGAAAAACTGGATATTGTAATACCAGGGGAGCGCGAAACCGAGAATCGCGAGGACTAGGAAGAGAATTCGTTTGAAGCTCACGGGGATTTCGTTCGATCGAGGTTTTCCCGATTGTACCCTAACGTAAGTTGCTAGTTATCAATCTTAGCTGGCCGATCCCCCTAAATCCCCCTTGAAAAGGGGGACTTTTTCTCATTTCCCCCCCTTTTTAAGGGGGGTTAGGGGGGATCGAAACGAGAGTTTATAGCGAGAGACTTGTAACTAGCAACTTTATCGGCGGTCAGCTTTCCGCTTTCAGCTTGGAATTTTTCGATCGCCGTCTAACCGTCACTCGCCAAACGAAAACCCGCGAAAACCTGCCGCGTTCCGGGATCGTACCAATTGCGGAAACTGGCGCGTAGTCCCCAGCGCCGCGTCGCCCAACTCCCCCCGCGAAGTACGCGATGGCGATCGTCGAAATATACTTGCGAGTAGCCTTGATAGGGATAGGGTTTAAAATCCGGATAGGGTGCGAAATTCGAGGTCGTCCACTCCCAAACATTGCCCAGCATATCCACGCAACCGTAGGGACTCGCGCCCGTTTCGTGAGCGTTGACCGGAGTGGTCCAACCGACCCGTAAATCGTGATTACAGGGGGCATCGTCCGAGAAAGTATCGCCCCACGGGTAAATTCGTTTCGATCGATCTTCCCCCTCCCAACTCGCCGCCTTCTCCCATTCCGCCTCGCTGGGAAGACGTTTCCCGACGAAATTCGCGTAAGCCTCGGCCTCGTAAAAACTCACCCCGCAGACGGGATGAAAATCGCGTTTCTCGCACCAATACAAAGGCGCTTCCACCGGATTCTCTCGCAACCATCGCCACCCGTCCGGCGACCACAATTCCGCGCGTCGGTAGCCTCCCGCCTCGATAAAGGCGCGATATTCGGAACACGTTACAGGGTATTTGTCAAGAAAAAAAGTATCGAGTTCGCACCAACGTGGCGATCGCTCGTTATCCTGAGATTCGATCGAATCACTCCCGATCCAAAATTTACCCGCGGGGATCTCGATCGATCGATTCTCGATCGGCACAGGCAAGATGCCAGTTCCACTAAGTTCTCCTGTGGGATGGGCTTCTAGCCCGTCGGAATTACGATGTAATTTCCAGACGATGCAGATCGTTTCGTTATGTTGGCTCTCGTGCTGGATTAACCAACGCCAGAGACGTTCCTGATGATCGATCGGGGCGTTTTCCAGATAGTGAAAAACCTTACTCCGGACGATATCCAGATACTCGCGGAGATTTTCTAAAGAGGGTAAATTCTGGCGTAAAGATTTGGGTAAACCATCTGCGGCGAATAATCGGTGATATTCGGGAAATAACGGCTCGAAACCGGCGAGACGTTCTAGAATCCAGTACGCTTCGGTGTAGGCGATATGGCCGAAATGCCAACCGATCGGGCTAAAATCGGCGTGGGCTTGCGGGGCGAAAAGATCGGGTTCGATACGATCCCAGAGATCGAGCGATCGACTCCTACAGAGCGATAGATCGGCGAGAATCGATTCCCTAAGCGATTGGATGGATAGTAAGGTCAAGATTCTCCCCCACGCGAATCACACTATTTTCCGGGCAACTGTTCCAGTCTCCCCTAAAAAGTGGTTCCGAGGCAATAATCACCGAGTCGGGATAATTCGGATCGTCTCTCAGCCAATAGAGGGAGGGAACGGGATGACGGTTAGAGTAACGGGAGGCTACCAGTTGTTTCCCGTCGCTCAGGATAGTATTCGCCGAAAAATAGGTACTCGCTTTTTTCGCCAGTTCGGTGAGTTGGTGTAGGGCGGACTGGAGGGTAAGGTCTAGGGAATGTTCGGGGAAATTCTGCCACTCGTGGAGGATAAGGGCGAAGATATGCTCGGAATCGGTCGTTCCCTGAATCGATCGATAGATCTCGTCGCTCAATAACTCCCGGACGCGACGGTAAAGGGTTTGGCGGAAATTGTGAATAAACCCGTTATGCACGAACAGCAGGCGATCGAACGTGAACGGCTGACAACTGCTAAAATCTACCGTGGCGGGAGGCGTGGCGCTCCGCACGTAAGCGAGAGTACAACCGGTCTCGACATAACGACTCAGCGAAGGCAGATTGACATCGCCCCAAATAGGAAGAATACTCTGATAGCGATAGGGCGCGGTATCCTTCGTCGGATGATACCACCCCACCCCGAAACCGTCCGCGTTCACGACCCCGGCAGTCATCTCGCGAGGTTGATAACTCTGCACGATTAGCGAGTGTTCCGGTTTGCAGAGAATTCGATCGAGTTCGATCGAGCGTCCGAGATACCCTAGTAAACGACACATATCCCATAGCAGAAACGAGCTTACCGATTTTAGCGTATACGGTTCGCGAAATCTGTTCTCGATCGATCCTCCGGCCCGAAACCCGGAAACCGATCGGCGATCGCCCCCGCTACACTAGAAGAGATCCGTAATTCGCTCAGGAGAGTCCATGACAGCGCGAACCCATCCGGACACGCGAACCCTATACGATCGAGATTTCAACCTCTGGATAGAAGCCACCGCGAAACAACTGCGATCGGGCGAGTTTTCCGAGCTAGATCTAGAGAATCTGATCGAGGAAGTCGAGAGTATGGGCAGAAGTCAAAAACACTCGATCGCGAGTTTACTCGATCGTCTCCTAGAACATCTACTCAAACTAGCCTATTGGGAGTCCGAAAGAGAACGGAACGCTAATCACTGGAACGGGGAAATCAACGTTTTTAGAACCAGAATTTACCGTTTACTCGCCGATAGCCCCAGCTTGAAACCGTATCTCCGCGAGATATTCGAGGACTCTTACGAGGCCGCCCTAGAGACCGTTCAGAAAAAAATGGGCTTGAAAAAAGGCGCGTTACCCTCCGAACCGATTTGTAGTCTCGAACAAACCCTCGATAACGACTGGCTACCCATCGACCTCGACGGGGAATAAGCGTTCGATCGAGCGGGCTTCTCGATCGGTAGAATAGACTAGGGAAGATAATCAACGTTTTTTAGGAGTCAACCGCGCGATGACCCAAGCAACTCAGACACCGAGCAAAGGCATTCAACTCAGCGAGGCCGCTCTCAAACACGTCACGATGTTGAAAGAACAACAGGGAAAAGATCTCTGCCTGCGCGTCGGGGTGCGTCAGGGAGGATGTTCGGGAATGTCCTACATGATGGACTTTGAAGATCCGAGCCAGATCACCGAACACGACGAAGTTTTCGACTACGACGGCTTTAAGCTCGTCTGCGATAAGAAAAGCCTACTCTATCTCTACGGTTTAATGCTCGATTATAGCAACGCCATGATCGGTGGCGGGTTCCAGTTCACCAACCCGAACGCCAATCAGACCTGTGGCTGTGGGAAGTCTTTTGGTGTTTAATGAAAGATCGGGGTGGGGCGACTCACCCCGGTTTATCGTGTGAACGGAAGAAAGACAACCATGACAGAAACTGTCGCCTTTACGTTAGAACAGGGATTAGAAAGATACCAGAACGGGGAAGCCGCCGAAACCCTATTACCCGATTTTAAACAACTGTGCGATCGAGAACCGAAAAACGCCGCCGCTTGGTCTTGTCTCGCCTGGTTATACCTCCTGACCAAAAAGCCGGAACCCGCGTTTAAAGCGGCGCAGAAAAGTGTCAAACTCGATAAAGTCTCCCCCCAACACCGGATCAATCTCGTTCTGGCGATGCTAGAAACGAAAAAGCCCGGAGTCAGAGAGCATATCGACATCGTGAAGCAGATTATCGACCTAAACGCCGATGTTCGCAAAGAAATCGATGAAAATATCGAGGACGGACTGACGCGTAACCCGGACTGGAAAGGATTACAGAAAGTCAAAGCCTGGTTAAACGAGTAATACTAGCGAGTAAGACGATGGAATTCTCGAAAACGGTATTGTTAGGATTGAAAGCGGACGATTTCCGTCACCCGATCGATAAAGAGGCGACGGCTACCCTGAAACAGTTACCCGGACTCGATCTCGCGGTCAGGGGTTTACTCGGTTCGGTCGCGGAAGAATTCTTTTATCTCAACAATATCGCTTCGAGCGTGTTGGTGGGGGAGAAACAATTACCCGACCTCCACAACCTTTTACTAGAAGCCTGTCGCGTTCTCGACCTCGAACCGCCCCAGCTATACGTTCAACAGAATCCCGTCCCCAACGCGTACACCTTCGCCATGCGCGGGAAAAAGCCGTTCATGGTCTTGCATACCTCGCTGATCGAAATGCTGACCCCCGCGGAAACTCAAGCGGTGATGGCCCACGAGTTGGGTCATCTCAAATGCGAACACGGCGTTTATTTAACGCTGGCCAATATTATGGTACTCGCGGCGGGATTACTGCCCAATTGGGGGACGGTGTTGGCGCGGTCTCTACAGGAGAGAATGCTCGCCTGGGTGCGATGCGCGGAGTTTAGTTGCGATCGAGCGGCGCTTCTGGCGGTTCAAGACCCGAAAGTGGTCATGTCGGTCTTGATGAAACTCGCCGGGGGTTCTCCCACTCTAGCGCCCCGACTGAACTTAGAGGCATTCGTCGAACAGGCCCGTTCCTACGACGCGGTGAGCGCCACGGAAATGGGAGAAATGCTGAAAACCGTTCAGGTACAGCCGTTAACCCACCCGTTACCCGTCCTCCGCGCGCGCGAGATCGATCGCTGGGCCGGTTCTCGCGATTATCAAACCTTGCTCGATCGACGCGAGAAAGGCTATAATCGGAAAGCCACTAAGGGCGAATGGCGAAATTGGTAGACGCACCACACTCAAAATGTGGCGAGGTAACCCCTCATGTCGGTTCGAGTCCGACTCCGCCCATTACACTCCGGTTCTCTCGTGTTCGGTGACTCAGTAGATCGACCCGATCGAGGTATATAACTTTTTATCCCGTAGATCCAGAACCCCGAGAATTTGGTCGTTAAATTTATAGCGACACTTATCCGACTTTTTCGCTTCCTCCGGTGACATCAATTCCGAACAGTGAAGCGTACCGGTCGCGTTTTCACAGAGACTCGTTTGATTTTCCCCCGCGGTTAACACGTCCGAACCGACCGTTTTACAGAGAAAATATCCCGACTTAGCCGAGATAGGAATCCCGTTTTTAGCATTATCAAACGGGAGTTTCGCCAACACTTTCGGGGGAACCGGAAGCTTTCGCCAACCGTCGCGATCTCCTTCCCTGACAATGTTTTCCACTTGTGAATCGGAGAGTTGAAAAACCGCCCGTATTTGCAATCCCTCGCGCGAGCGCGGAGACGGAACCCGTATGGCCGGTTAACGTTTTCCGACATCGATCGCTACCGATTTACAAGAATTTCGAGAGTTTTGTCAGTCCATCCGGGTAAAGGCCGTTACCGTATTGGCGTGTCTTTGCCAGCGATCGCGTTTTCTGCCCGTAGGATCT
Organism: Pannus brasiliensis CCIBt3594; assembly: GCF_036688125.1. Classification (NCBI taxonomy): domain Bacteria; kingdom Bacillati; phylum Cyanobacteriota; class Cyanophyceae; order Chroococcales; family Microcystaceae; genus Pannus; species Pannus brasiliensis. Next base: position 133,764 of record NZ_JBAFSM010000003.1, read on the forward strand.
TGATCGATCGTTCCCGCGATGTCCCGTCCACTCATTCATCAATATCAAGATTGACAAAAGTATCGTTTTTCTGTTGAAAAACTCTAGCTAGTTCCTCGTAACATCGACGACTGGCAGAACGTGAGGGAAATGTCTCGGCAATTTTTAAACACTCATCTCTAAACTGGATTAGTTCGGGAACTGGTTGTTGCGGAGCTACCCCCATTACACCAGTCCATGATACTCCCAGTAAGTTGCCTAGCACGGATAGGAAGCAATCCTCACTAATTTCATACGCTTTAGAAGTTAGATTGGCTATAAAATCTACTTGTTCGAGAACTAATGAACGGGGAGCTTTTGAAAGAAAATAGCTAGACCCTTTAATTTTCTCCGCATCTTCTGAATTAATCCATTCACTCAGAACTTCCAAGCTTGTTGAAGAAAATTTTGGATTTTTGTCGTCTCTTAATATCGAGAGATCTTGAAATAAACTTGGTATAAAATAACGCTCGTATTCTCCATCAAAAAATTTATCCCTTACTTGTCGAAGTAAATTAGAATATACCTCTGGCTCTGGTGAGGGGACAAAAATTTTATAAGTATCATCGGAAGGAATCGGGGTATAGCTAAAACTCGTATTAGCGTATTGATTGCGAATACGATCGAGAAGAAATTGAATCACGGCAAGAGGACTGCGTTGAAAAACGACACGTAAAAATTTTTTAATTTCACGAATATTAATACTGGGAATGATTAAAAGCTTATTCAAAAACAATTCCACTTCCTTGTCTGACAAATATTCGGAAAAAAGACCGTAATATTTTCCGAGATCGCCGTACAATCGTCTGGCTAGTTCGGTATTATCTCCAATGTCAACATTTAAAATAAGTGTTTTCATTAAATCTGGTTTTTCACTAGCTATTATACCGATAGAATAGATTGTAGCTCCTTTGACATTAAAGTTGTCGCTAGATAATAGACTTGATAGTATAGAAAGATCTTCGTCTCGTAAACTCTTAGCCCAGAAAGCATAACTTCTAGCAATTGATGAAAGAACAGGAACCGAACCATTATCGATAGCTCGTCTAATTAGATGGATGGCAGTATCTAAATCATTCGCTCTAAGGTGGCTACAGAAAAAACCAAAATAATTAGCTATTGGGGAATCAGAAATCTCTAAGGTTGCCTCACAGATTTCAACCAGTGTTTGCATTTTAAGTTTTGGAATTAAACAATTTAAAAAAGGAAATTTTAAATAATAAGCGTCTTTCCATTTGAGAGTATTCTCTATTTCCAAGCACTTCTGGTTAATTTTTTGTATCATGGCTTGAGGCGATTTGTATTTTTTCAAGAATATCTCTTGGCAATATTCTTCTGCTATGGCTTGTATTCTTTCAGGTCGTGCACTATAGTAGTCACTGCCGTATAAATCAAATTTGCCTTTATTATTTATCAACCAATCTAAAGCTTCATGGTTGATCAGGAGACCCACCAATCGCAGGTCATCTGTATCGGGAATACATTGGGTAATATGTACGGCTTTTTCTCGAACTTGTTGTGAATAGCCCCGATGTATGTGCCAATCTAGTATACTAACCACTTTTAAATGTATAATAGGGTCATGGTTAGAATTAACTAATTTTTCGATGATTTCTAAAATAATTAATTGCTCGGATACCCATTTCTCGCAAAGTTCTTCGTTCCTCTTACCGCTACGAGTTTGAAGTTCTATAAGTGCATTATCCAAACTTTCCAAGGCTCTAATAGTTACTTTTATATCGAATTTTAAACATTCTTCGATTAATTTTAGTGCTTGTTCACGAATTGTTGGTGCAAATTCAGGATTGAGAAGATAAAATTCGCTATGGATTGTCCAGTTCTCCATATAAATATCTTCAATGTCTTTTTTTAAAATTTCATCCAAAATACTCAATGCTAAAGGATAATAATTATCATTGTCGATACTGGTCAGCCATCGAGATACAGCACTAACAATAATTTGTTGGCTTTCTCGTTCTTTGTATTTTTCATACTTTGCGAAATCTTGCAAAATCCGAAGAGCATGATCGGGATACTGACTTAAATCTCGATTATCTTTTTTACCAATTTCCCAAAGTAGATCGCAACACTCGGGAAGATAGTAAATTGTATAACCAACCATCTTAAGAAGGGGAGGAATTTTTGTTAGATGTAAACCTTTAATTTCTTCGCTCTCTTCTTTCTCAACAGGATTATTGAGCGCAATTTTAATTAACTTGAAAACCCGTTTAGGCTGATAGTAAGCAACCTTGTTTAAATTGCCTAGAAAATAGTATTTCTCCCGACTAGACAATTGTTGGTAGCGTTGTTCGATTATATTCCAAACGTCATCGAGTAAATCGGTTTCCGCTCGATTGATTTGACGAATACGCCAATCTAGTTCAGACACGTTGACTAAAAAGTTATAAAAAATCCCAGAATGCGATTCAAATAAATCAAAAATTTCTTGTATATAATTCGTGGAAAAGCCCTGCCAACAAGCCGTACCTAAAATATGATCCGATAAAATATCTGGTGTAATCCGTATTTTGTTTCGTGTTCGTAACAGAATTCCAGTATTTTCCAAAGTACCAATATATCTCTTTAATTGAGATTGTTTAACAGTAAGATAGTGAGAAGCTAGTTGATAAAACTCACTATCTTCTTGTGGAATAGGAGCTAGGGCAGAAATAAACTGTAAGATCTGTTGACATATATCTGGAAGGATGCGATCGCTTATTTTCCCGATTATCTCTTCCTGAAATTTATTCAGAACAGACTCACGAAATTTATCATTTTGTTCGAGTAAACTTGGCTGTATTTGATGTTGGGCGATTAATTTTCCAGCGACAACTGTTATTAAAGGACAGTCCTTGGTGAGATCGGCTAATATTCGTGAGTAATCTACATACTCTTGTCCTAAAGATTCTTTAGCTAATTCTTTGATTTCGTCATAATTTAAAGGCTCTAGCTTTTCTAGATTCATGATATCTTCTAGATCGAACTTAGAATGTGTTAAGTTTGATTTTAGAAAATCTAATCCTTGAGGTCGAGATGAAAAAATTAATTTGAATTTTTGATATTGAGATCGCTGTTGAATATAAATAAGCAAATTAGATAAACCCTCTTTTCGATGAGCGTCATCGACAACAACAACGCAATTGACTTGAGTTGGTAATTCATCAATGCTCTCTCTTGTGATTGATTCAGTCATCAAAAATCGTAGCTCCCAATTGGGATGATATTGCTCGAATTCTTCCGAGAATCGATGAAGAAGTTTCGATTTACCACTTCCGCCGATACCCGTAAAGATAGCGACTTTTTGAGCGTCAGAATCTATAAATTGATGTAATTCTTCGAGGATTGATTTTCTGCCGACAAATGACCAACAATGATGAAAGAGACGATCTTGATCTAATAAGCTTTGAAAAAAAGTTTCTGGCGAAACAAAGGTTTCTAGTCCGGACAAACCTAAAAAAGCTCTACGCCAAGCCGCACCAAAATGATCTTCCACTAAACGGCGTGAAATATCTTTATCTAATTCTCTAACTCTTACAGAAATATCTCGTACATCCCAACATTTCCAATTAGAATGTTTGTCGATTTCGTCTATAACCTTAGAACTTGCTTCACAGCTTAATAACAATATGTATTTATCCGTCTCGTAGGTGGTCTGTTCAATAGCTTTTTTTACATTAGCTTCGGTGAAGTTTTTATATCGCTTACACTGAAAAGCCCAACAAGTACCATCCGTCTGCCGTGCGATAATATCAATACCTCTTTGAAAATCGCCCTTTCTTCCATAGCGATTTGCGATCTCGGTTGTTCCGAATTGAGAGATCAGATCGTGGCAAAAGGCTTCAAATCTATCCCATGACCAATTGGGGTCATTTAAAGGTAGATTTTCAGGGCGAGGATCGACCGGTGGGGAAATCATGGGCAATACTTAACGCTGTGACCTAATGACCGTGAGGCGCGCATATCCCTAGTATAGACGATCTATGCTAAAGTGTCCAGCCCGATCGAACAGGATAATCTTCCATCCTTAGAAAGCCGATCGATCAGTAGATCGACCCGATCGAGGTATATAACTTTTTATCCCGTAGATCCAGAACCCCGAGAATTTGGTCGTTAAATTTATAGCGACACTTATCCGACTTTTTCGCTTCCTCCGGTGACATCAATTCCGAACAGTGAAGCGTACCGGTCGCGTTTTCACAGAGACTCGTTTGATTTTCCCCCGCGGTTAACACGTCCGAACCGACCGTTTTACAGAGAAAATATCCCGACTTAGCCGAGATAGGAATCCCGTTTTTAGCATTATCAAACGGGAGTTTCGCCAACACTTCCGGGGGAACCGGAAGCTTTCGCCAACCGTCGCGATCTCCTTCCTTGACAATGTTTTCCACTTGTGTATCGGAGAGTTGGAAAACCGCCCGTATTCGCAACCCCTCGCGCTGTCCGAAACCCACCATACCCGGATAGCCATCGTACTCCAGTAACGCGGTTTCTTCCGGTAGGTTAAAATGACGGCGAACCTCGCGTCGATCGCTGACATCCTGTGATTCACAACCGGCTAACGCGAGGGTCAAAAAAACGATCGAGACGGCAAAAAATCCGCGCATGTTGACATCCTCACCGACCTAGAAGGTCGGTGATTCCCGGCGATTCAAACAGATTTAACTGAATGAATTTCGGATGGGTTGACGCTTCACGGGATGCCGCTTCCTTGGCGGAAGTCTTACGCCCTCCTCCACGTCCGTTTCGAGTCTCCGAATGCCCTCCGGCGACTTTAATATTTACGGCGGCGTTCACGTCTCGATCGTGGAAAGTCCCACAGAAAAGACATTCCCACTCTCGAACGTTTAACGCCTTCTTTCCCCCGATATTGCCACAACACGAGCATCGCTGGCTAGTTGGCTCCCATCGGGAAATGATCCGAAACTCCCGTCCGTACTTTTCGGATTTCGCCGATAGCAGACCTCGAAAAGAACGCCATCCCAGATCCGAGATAGCGCGGGAGAGTTTTCGGTTTTTCATCATCCCCGATGTGTTGAGATCTTCTAGAATCACCGTTTGGTTCTCGCGGACAATTCTAGTAGAGGTTTTCTGAAGAAAGTCGGTACGGGTATCTTTGATTCGGGCGTGGATCTTGGCTACCCGTTCTCTCGCTCTCTCCCGTCGTTTACTTCCTTTCTGTTTTCGGGAAAGGTTTCGCTGTGCCTTCTTCAACCGTTTCAGTCGTTTTTTTAACGGCTTCGGCGCATCGATTTTCTCGCCCGTACTCAGGGTGACGAAGGTAGTGATACCGAGATCGATGCCGACGCTATTCCCGTTATCGGGGAGTGTTTCGGGTTGGATCTCGATGACGAAGCTGAGGAAGTAGCGAGCGGCTGCGTCTTTAATCACCGTGACCGATGACGGTTCGGAGGGGAGGGGACGGCTCCAAACGATGTCTAGATCGCCGATTTTGGCGAGATAAACGTCGTGTCGGTTTACCCTAAATCCCCCTCTCGTGAACCGGGCCGATTGAGTACCGCGCCGTTTCTTGAATCGGGGAGGTCTAACCTTTCTCCCTTTCCGCTCTCCCCTACAAGATTTGAAAAAGTTCGAGTAAGCCTGTTCGAGATCGTTTAGGGATTGTTGTAGGGGGATGGCCGATACCTCTCCTAACCATTCTCTCTCTTCGGTCTTTTTGGCGATCGTGATGAATCGCTTCTGTAGTTCCGAGCCTTTCGGCTTTTTCTCCCCTCCCCGATACAGGGATTCGCAATAGGCTAGGGTATCGTTCCAAACGACCCTGACGCACCCGAATAATTTGGCGAGCGCGTGTTTCTGTGAGTCGGTAGGGTAGATCCGGTAGCGATAGCGAGCTTTCAGGCTACGATTCTAGCGTGCTTGGTAGCCATTGGATAGACATGGATAAACAGAGATTGAGCGTGCGGGTTGAGTCCGAGCGACTAGAGAAGTTGCGGAGAGTCGCGAAACAGAGAAAGAAAACCATGACTCAACTGATCGAGGACTGGATCGATCGGCTAGAGGAAAAGTCGCCCTAGAAGAGCGAGGCTTTAAACCCAAATTTTCGGTAACTTCCAGAAAACGGATACAACCTAATCTTATCTATTATCCGCCGATCGCCCCTAACGCTTTCATCCTGGCGATTTGAAACTCCGATAGTCCCTTGATTCTCGTTATATCCATATCCTCGTAGGGACGGGGGGCGCGAGCGCTATAGAGACAACGACCGTCACGATAATCCCAGAAACAAAAACTCCGATCGAAACTGCCGCTAACCAGATTTCCCTTGTAGAGCGCGAGGGTGGAGACCGAACCCGTATGGCCGGTTAACGTTTCCCGACATCGATCGCTTTCGATATCCCAGATTTTAATCGTCCGATCGAGACTACCGCTAAAAATCATTTTCCCATCCGGGGAAAAAGCGATCGAGAAACCGGGGGCCGCGTGACCGGGAAAGACTCGTAAACATTCCCCCGATCGAGTATCCCAGAGTTTCACCGTTCGATCGTAGCCGGTACTGGCGAGAGATCGGCCGTCCGGACTCAGCGCGATCGCCCACACCGTATTTTCATGTCCCGTTAGCGTTTGTAAACGTTCCCCCGATTCCGTGTCCCAGATGCCGATCGTCCGGTCGAAACTCGCGCTATACAATCGATCGCCGTCGGGGGAGAAAACGAGATCCCGCACCGATTCCGCGTGTCCGGTTAGCGTCCGTTTACACTCCCCGGTTTCCAGATCCCAGAACTTGATCGATCGATCGTAACTGCCACTGGCGAATTGTTTCCCGTCGGGATGGAACGCGACCGACCAAACCCAACTTTGATGACCCTCGAAGGTGCGGAGACATTTTCCCGTGTCCATCTCCCAGAGTTTAATCGTTCGATCGGCGCTACCGCTGGCGAGGAGAGGGCGATCCGGCGATCGCGCGACCGCGAGAACCCGATCGCTATGACCGTAGAAAACCGCGCCCATCTTACCCGTTTCCGCCGACCAGAGCCTTACCGTCCGATCTTCCTGCGCGGTCGCCAGTAACCCCGCGTTTTCATCGACGGCGATCGCCAGAATCGCGTTACTGTAGCCTTTCCACGCTTTCGCGCACCGGCCCGTCCGGATCTGCCAGAGGCGCGTCGTGTTATCGTCACCCCCGCTGGCGATCGATTTGCCGTCCGGACTGAACGCCACCGACCAGACCCGATTGCTATGTTCGGTAAACGCTCGAAGACACTCCCGCGAGGCGACATCCCACAGTTTCACGCTCTGGTCGTAACTGGAACTGACGAGACAGGAACCGTCGGGGCTAAAGGCGATCGATGTGACCGCGTTGGCGTGGGCCTTCCAGCGATGGCGTTTTTCTCCCCGTAGGATCTCGATCGAACCGTCGAAACTCCCACAGGCGATCGTCTCCCCGTCCGGACTGAACGCGACCGTTTTTAACCACGCGCCGTAACCGTTCCATTCCCGGCAGAGTTTCCCGGCTCTCACGTCCCACAGTTTGAGGGTTTTATCTTCCGACGCGCTAACGAGGCGATTCCCGTCCGGGGAAAAAGCCAGCGACCAAACGCGTCCTTGATGGCCGGTTAAAATCATCGGTTCCCCGTCCAGAGATTCGATCGGCCAGAGTCGGATCGTGCCGTCTAACGCCCCGCTCGCCAGTAACTTTCCTTCCGGATGGAAAGCGAGATCGTTAATCGTCCCCGCGTGGCCACGCAATTCCCGCCAACAGGTGGCCGATCGAATATCCCACAATTTCACCACCCGATCGTCCCCCCCGGTAGCCAGAAATCGCCCGTCCGGACCGATCGCCACCGCCCAATTCCACGAGAGATCCGCGGAAACCGCGAGTAATTGTTCCCCGTTGTCGATCCGCCACAGGTGAACCTCGCCGGCCGTGTCCCCGGCCGCGAGAAACTGCCCGTCGGGACTGAACGTTACATCGGTAATCCCGCCGAAAGTACGAGCGAAAACACAATCGCGCAATTCCGCGCCGGAAAAATTGACGCGGGTGAGTTGTACCCGCGCCAGATCCGCCTGTCGGATGAGGAGACCGGCAAAATCGAACCCCGTTAAATCCACCTCTAGATAGATGAAAAGGGTGATCAGATTACTGGCGGCGTAGCCCTGGGCGCTCGCGTCGCCGGTTTTCAACGCTTTTAGCCATTCTTGGAGTCGATCGAGCAATGCCGGACGGCCGCCGAAACGCGCGATCGCCTCGTGGACGATCGGTTCGACGATCGATCGAATCTGACTGTCGCGAATATAGTCTTTCGCGGTGGCTTTTTGTAACGCGTACCGGTAGAAAAAACTCGGTTCCACCAGTCGCGAGATCTCCGCGGTCAGACGGACGATAAACTGTTCGGTCAGGTGTTCCATCACCACCGGTTGCAGGGCAAATCCCTCGGTGGTGACTTCGATGAGCGATCGAGCCTTGAGCGATTCTAGAGTTTCTAAAATGACCGTCAGGGAGAGAGGGGGGAAAATATCGCCCTGAAGCTCTTTCACCGTCACCGATTCCCGCTCGATCGCCAGCCAGTACATCACCGATTGTTCGGCCGGGGACAGACGCGCGATCTGCGTTTCCAGCAGTTGCCGGATACCTCCCCACGCGGTCACACCGGGTTCTAAAAAATTCTCTAGTTTCCCCGCGAACAGGTTTTGAATCGAGGACGCGGCGATTTTTAAGGCGAGGGGATGACCTTGATACGCGTCGATCAATCTCGCGATTTCCTTGTCCGTTCCCTCGATTCCTTTGACGGATAGCAATTGTCGGGCGGCGTTCCGTTCGAGTCCGGTTAACCGCCACTCCCGCGCGACGGATTCGGGCCCCTGAAACTCGCGGATTTCGGCGATCGATTCGCGACTGGTGACGATCGCGCGACTTCGGTGGGTGATCCAGGCGATCGATCGGGTGAATTGGCGATAATTCTCGTAGCCTTCCCGATAGGTTCCGGCGTTTTGACCCGGAGAGAACAGGGCATCGAAGTTATCGAGAACGAGCAGACAGCGACGGGTCTGTAAAAACTGTTGTAATCGGGCTAATTTCGCCGTTTCCGTTTCCTTCGCGGGGGTGTTTTCCTTGTCCAGAAATTGCAGGAGCGCGGTTAACAGTTCATCGAGTCGCGGCGCGGATTGAAGCGATTTCCAGATAATAAACTCGAAATTTCCTGTAGCTTCTAAATCTTTGACAAGTTTAACGGCGATAGTCGTTTTCCCTACCCCTCCCAGCCCGAGAAGCGTTACCAGGCGACAGCGATCGTCCGCGAGCCATCGGTGTAAGGTGTCGAGTTCCCGTTCGCGGCCGTAGAAAACCTGGAGATCGATCGCCTCCCCCCGATCGAGACGGGGGTTTAAGGTGGGGGAAACGGGCGCGTTCTGGCAGGAATAGTGTTTCAGTACCGCTTTTAGGTTATTTTTGGTGATTTTCCGCCCAGTAGCCTCCGAAAGTAGTTTCCACAGTTTCGAGCCGGTATCGCGGACGTAACCGAGATCGTAATCTTCCCGTCGGGCGATCTCGCTGTAGGATAGTCCTTCCCAAGTGTAGCGGGCGATCGATCGCTGGATTTTATTCAAGGGTCTTGGAGCGATCAGACCCTCGATCAGTTCTAGGGCATCCTCGGAAGTCATCGGTAGTTGGCTAGAGACAACCATCTATTGTGATCGATGATTTTGGGAGATTCAATTGGGAAAAGTAGGGTTCGAGGGGGAATCGATCGATCGACTTCCCCCGGAATGTCGGGAAATGTCTGGTGCGATCGAGCGGATCTGATCTTTTCCTGATCTTTTACCGACTGACAGGATCGGCGGAGAGAGATTACGGTTAATCCAAGACATTTTTAATCCTTTGCGCCATCCTTATGAAATTTCACCCCGTTTTCCAAAATTCTTTAGCCATCACTTCCGTTATCGGTCTCGGTATCCTCGTTTCTACTCCTGCCGATGCCATCACCTATACTCTCGATCGTACTTTACGGGGCGGTAGTAGCGGTGGCGTGGTAGCGACGGCGATCGGTTCGATCACCACCGATGGAACGCTCGGCCTACTGTCAACCTCGAATTTTGTCGATTGGAATATCACCTTAACACGCGTCGATTTTTCTGGAATTCAAGCATCCGCTACCTTAACACCTAATAACTCGATCGCGAGAATATCTGCATTTAACGGTAGTCCTTCAGCGGCAGATATTCAAATGAGAGCGACCGCATCGGGTATTTCGGTCCTAGAGTCCGGGACACCTTCTAGCACTTTTCAAGGCTTTGAAATTTTCAACTTCGGGGTCGGTAGCTACACGATTCTAGGGCAAGATTTTATCGGTGGTACACCTCCTTCTAATACTTGTACGATCGCGCAACAAGGAACAAACGAATGTGTACAAGAAAGCATTTCTGTAGGAGGAATTGGATGGTTTAACTTCTTCTCCGCTACCTCACCGAATGGAGCGACGATAGCGACCTCCTCTAACCCGACTAGCGTACCCGAACCTTCTTCCGTCATTTCTTTACTCTCTCTAGGCGCGATCGTCGCGATCGGTCTCGGTAAGAAAAAAGCGTGATCTCGCTCATTTCAGGTTATCCGGATTCCCGATTTGGATAGCCTGTTTGTAAGGCAATTAAGAGGGAAATTTAAGAGATTCATAAGAGAAAGCGTTAAGCGAGAATATCGTGATTTTTGGCGGTTAAACGTTCTAGTTTAAAAAGCAGAAAGAGACCGAAACGGAGCTAGAAAAGTTAGGGTTTACCTATACCCTCCGTCAAGACGAAAAAGACGGCATCTGGAAAATTATCACCGGCATCATTCACGATTTCGATCGCGCGATCGATCTCTCCTGAAGGAAACGATCCCGGAACTCGATCGACTTTACCGGTTCTCTTCTCGCCGATACCCCGATCGAGCGATTTCATTTTCGAGAGATTCGATCGAAAACTTCGAGGATGGGGCGCTCGATCGGATTCCTCGGAATGTCCGCGAACGTCCGGTTCGAGCTTTCCAATAAATCCGAATTTTTCCTGAAATTTTAGCGAAAAAGGGAGACACGGGGGGACACTATTGTATAGGCGGGTATCGATGGCCTGCCTCTCCCGAAGATCTGTATTGACAACCGCTCGATCGCGAGGTAATTATCACGCCTCGCTTGCCATTTACAACCCTTGAACTCCTGATTTCTATCGCGGAAGTTTTAGAAGCGATCGCCCTAGAACCGATCGCTTTGCTTCGGTACAGTCGATCGCGAACCGCTCGATCGTAGAGACAACAATACTTTAGGAGAATACCCGATGAATACTTTTGGCAAAGTACAGATCTCACAAAATTCCGGTTTTGATGTTCGCAAAGCGATCGAACTCGCCAATCTCGTCTCGATCGCCTATAACGAGTACGAGGTGTGGGATAAAATCGGCAGTTTACAAGAGCGAGGAAATCCTCCGCGAAGAGTCCCTGTTCCTCCCCTTCCCGACACCATAATCGGTTCGAGTGCCTTTATCCGTCTCGAAAGTGACAATCGAGAGAAATTCGCCGTCAATCAAGACAATCCCGATTATCAAAAATTAAATCAGTATTGGCAACAGAAACCCGAGCGAATAGAGGAGTACGATCGCCTCTATGATTTCTGGTTCCCGCAATGGTGGTGGGCGGATCTCTTAAATAGTAATAGCCTGAGAAACTTGTTAAACACCGATATTACCGATATCTTACAAAATCTCGGAAGATTAGTTAGCCGAGATCAGATTTTTGGCTTTATCGCGCGCTCGAAAACGAATCCCGATCGATTTTTTATCGTGCTTCGAGGAACCCGCGAAGGAGCGGAATGGTTTAATAATTTCCGACCCGTTCCCAAAGTTTTCCTGGATGAGGCTAACTTGGGAGAAGTCAGAAATGGTTTTAACTTGATTTATACCCGAAATCGTGAGGGAATCGATCTGGATCGAATTTTGGGAATCGCTCGTCCTTTCTCGATCAAAGAAACCATTCAAAAATTCGCGAAAGAACACCTCACCGATCGATCGGAAATCCTGATCACCGGTCATAGTCTAGGCGCGGCCCTGGCAACCCTCGCCGCTTGCCACCTGCACGCGATCGCGGTAGCAGAAAACCTAACTCCCTCGATCGATCTCTACACGATCGCCAGTCCGAGAGTCGGGGATGAAACCTTCGCCGAAATTTTCAAAAATCCTCGCGTCCCGCTCCGGAGTTATCGCGTGTTCAATAGCGAAGATTTGGTTCCCAGCGTTCCTTTTCCGACCACCTCGATTCTCGATGAAGAAAGCTTGAGAGGAATGTCACCTTCCTCGCGGGCGCGCTTTCTCGGCTTGAGAGCGTTTCTGGAAACACTGACCGGCGGCCAATCGGATAAAAAATACGAACATATCGGGATTCCGATCGCGTTCACCACCCAAACCGGTACGATCGCCGGTAATCATAATCTCACGAAAACCTATCGCGAGGCTTTAAATTTAGAAGAGTAAGCCGGGGTGAAAAAGGTAGATCTCCCCGTGTACCGCGTTTCTCGTTATTGTCGCGGAGATTCTCGCCGACATCGATCGCCGCGCCCGAACAAACGCTCTACCCCCGTCGCCGAAAATCGATCGAAATCCCTCGCGGCGCGGGGCTACCCTTGCCCTACAATCAGGGCAGAGTTAGAGGCGAGTGTTTTTTTTATGACGATCGAGACCATCGCGACCAAACCCTTTAGCGACCAGAAACCGGGAACCTCGGGACTGCGGAAATCCGTTCCCGTCTTCCAACAACCCCACTACCTCGAAAACTTCATCCAATCGATTTTCGACACCTTGGAAGGTATCGAGGGACAAACCCTCGTGGTCGGGGGAGACGGTCGCTACTATAACCGTCCGGCGATTCAAATTATCCTGAAAATGGCCGCCGCCAACGGAATCGGTCGGATTATCGTCGGAACCGGGGGAATCGTCTCCACCCCGTCCGCGTCGGCATTAATTCGTGAAAATAACGCTTTCGGGGGGATTATCCTCTCCGCGAGTCATAACCCCGGCGGCCCGGAAGGCGATTTCGGGGTCAAATATAACGTCACCAACGGCGGCCCCGCGCCGGAAAAGATCACCAACGCGATCTTCGATCGCACCAAAACGATCCAATCCTATAAAATCTATCAAGCGGCGGATGTCAACCTCGATCGCCCCGGTTCCTTTAAACTGGGAACGATGGAAGTAGAGGTAATCGATGCCGTCGCGCCCTACGTCAAACTGATGGAGTCGCTTTTCGACTTCGATCGCATTCATTCCCTATTGACTTCCGGAAAGTTCTCCATGCGGGCCGATTCGATGCACGCCGTCACCGGCCCCTACGCGAAAGCCCTGTTTGAAACCCGTCTCGGCGCGCCCGCGGGAACCGTTTTAAACGGCGTTCCGTTAGAAGATTTCGGCGGCGGACATCCCGATCCTAACCTCGTCTACGCTCACGATCTCGTGGAAATTCTCTTCGGCAAAGACGCGCCGGATTTCGGGGCCGCCTCCGACGGGGACGGGGATAGAAACATGATCCTCGGCCGTAACTTTTTCGTCACCCCGAGCGATAGTCTGGCCGTACTGACCGCCAACGCCCGCTTAGTGCCGGGATATAAAGATGGTATCGCGGGCGTGGCCCGATCGATGCCCACCAGCGCCGCCGCCGACCGAGTGGCCGCTAAACTGGGGGTCGATTGCTACGAAACCCCCACCGGCTGGAAGTTTTTCGGCAACCTCCTCGACGCGGGCAAAATCACCCTCTGCGGTGAAGAAAGTTTCGGAACCGGTTCCAACCACATCCGCGAGAAAGATGGTCTCTGGGCGGTACTGTTCTGGCTGAATATCCTCGCCGTCAAAGGAGAATCGGTCGAATCGATCGTCCGGCAACACTGGCGGGAATTCGGGCGAAATGTCTATTCCCGTCACGATTACGAGGAAATCCCCCTAGAGCCGGCGAATAATTTAATGGCGCGTCTGCAAGGGCAACTCGGAACCCTCAAAGGGAAACAATACGGGGCTTACGAGATCTCTTACGCCGACGATTTCAGCTACACCGATCCCGTCGATGGTAGCGTCAGTAGCAATCAGGGCATCCGTATCGGCTTCACCGACGGTTCCCGCATCGTCTTCCGTCTCTCCGGGACCGGAACCAAAGGCGCGACCTTACGACTCTATCTAGAAAACTACGAACCCGACCCGACCAAACACGATCTCGAAACCCAGAAGGCCTTACAACCCCTAATCGCCCTCGCGGAAGAGATCGCCCATATCCGCGAGTACACCGGCCGCGACGTTCCCACCGTGATCACCTAAGATTCTCGGGAAAAGGGAAAGGGGGAAGGGGGAAAGGAGACAACACCACTCACTCCCTCACCTCCCGCCTCCTGCTTCCTCCCGCCTCCTCCTGCTATAATCTCTAAAATATTGCGAAAATCTATTGAAACTTTTTAAGATCATTTCTCGGTAAATATGCTAAAAACTGGCCAAAGGAATAAAATCATCGGTTTTTCTTCGATCGTCGTGGCACTCGTGGCCTCGATCGCTTTCATGCCGGCCGCGATGGCCAAGGATGTTCTCCTGCGGGTGGGCATCGTGCAACGTTTCGGCGAAGATCCGAAGGAACAGTTAACCCTAGCCGGTACCTCGGGGGATAAACTAACCCTGCGCGTGGTGGGAGAGGACGGGAAAGCCAGTACCCTGCAAACCGATCGGGTGAAATTAGAAGTAATCGAACGTCCCCTCGCCTCCCCGGTCGTGGAAGAAAGAGTGATCCTGAGCGATCACGCCACCTTTGAAACCGCGGAAAATAGCGCCAAAAAATGGGCGAAAATGGGCATAAAAGTAGAAATTACCCAGCCCGATCGCTGGCAGGTCTGGGCGAAACGGGAAGTGTACGAGAATCCCCTCCTCCGTCGCTGGTTGCTCGCGAGTTTACAGGAAAAAGGCTACAAGCAACCCTACATCGATACCGCGTTAGTCAAAGAGAAGCCCCAAGTATCGTTCGTGGTCAACGGGACGCGCTATTTCCCGAAAGACCTAGAGATCGAATCGAAAAAAGAATTAATTCAAGTCGCCGAGAATCCGACGAAAACCCGTTTATACGGCGGGAGTCTCCGTCTACAGCCCAACGCTTACGGAACCTTCACCCTCGTCAATAACGTTCCCCTAGAAACCTATCTACGGGGGGTGGTTCCCCACGAGATCGGCCCCGAAGCGCCCGATAGCGCGGCCAAAGCCCAGACGATTATCGCCCGTACCTACGCCCTCCGCAACCTGAGAAGGTTTCAGGCCGATAACTACGAACTCTGCGCCGACACGCACTGTCAGGTGTACTACGGACTGACGGGAACCAACCCGCGGGCCGATCGCGCGATCGCCGAAACCCGCGGTCTCGTCCTCACCTATCAAAACGAGTTGGTCGATGCCCTCTATTCCTCCACTACCGGGGGAATTACCGCCCTCTTCAGCGATGTTTGGGACGGGGAGGAACGCCCCTACTTGAGAGCGGTGATCGACTCGCCCAATCGCGTCTGGGATATATCCCAGCAATCGTTAGCCGACGAAAACACCTTCCGTCAGTTTATTAATCTAAAAGACGGGTTTAACGAGACGGGAAGAAAAGTATTCCGCTGGACGAAACAGGCATCGATCGCCGATTTAAATAAAGATCTCGGCAAGTATCTAGAACGACAAAAGCATCCCCTCGCCAGTTTTAAAACGATTCAATGGATGGAAGTGACCAAGCGATCGCCCTCGGGCCGCATCCTCACGCTAACGATCCAGACCGATAAGGGAATGCTAGAACTCTATAAAAACGAGGTCCGTAGCGCCTTCGGCCCGCCGCGTAGTACCCTATTCTATCTCGATCCCGTTTACGACAAAAATCGCCAGATTCAAGGCTATACTTTTGTCGGTGGCGGTTTCGGTCACGGGGTAGGATTGAGTCAGTTCGGTTCCTATAATCTCGCCCGACTCGGTTGGACACCGGAACAGATTCTCGCCTTCTATTATCCGGGAACGAAGATCCAGGAATTAAATACTTCGATCATCCTCTGGAGTGGGAGAGAGTGATCGCTATCGCCGGTTATTTCCGCGCCGTATTCTCTCCCGAATTCGCCCCGACGGCGATAAAAGTCGCCCTCTTCGTCGGGACGCTTTTACTGACCATCAATCACGGCGCGGCGATTGTCGGGGGACGGATGACGGGCGATCGATGGACGGCCGCTTTACTCACCTATCTCGTTCCCTATCTGGTCAACGTTCACGGACAATATAGCGCGCGCTGTCGCTCCGGCAAAAATCAAAAATCTCTGGTCGGGGCAGGAGTCAGGAGTCAGGAGCCAGGAGTCAGGAGAACAGAGGAGAAGTAAAAAGCTTTCCAGCGTATAAAACCTGAATTTTTCTCCGAATATTCTTACAGTCGCGAGTGTTAATTGAAACTCGACTTTTAGCGATCACTTTTGCCGGAGATCTACTCTAGCTGATTCGGTTCGATACTGAGGCGCCATAGATCGCCGCCGATCGCTACCGTGGGAGTTAGGGGATTATTTCGATCGCCCGATTCCAAACCGACACTGATCGATCGATTTAAATGAATAAATCCCAATCTCCCGTAGCCGATAATATTACTTGCGTCCTCGACGGTAGCGCTTCTCAACCAGATATTCGTCTCCGAACCATCGTTAAAATAGAGAGTGGCCCGCGCGCCGTTGAATACCACCGTCACATCGTACACTCCCCCCGTTCCCCCGTAAAAAGCCCGCGCGTTCAACTTTCTCCCGTCGAGGTTTTTTCCCCGATATTCTAAAGCCGTCACGGGAGGAATTAGCGATAGGAAAACCGCGAGGAACAGGATGAGAACTCGCATGGATTTTTATCCTAGGAAGAGCTTGTAGGCGGGATTCTGGCTCTCGTCCCAATAGCGATATCCTAGCGTGTCGAGAAAGGCCTGCCACTCGCCCGTCTCGTCCGGGGGAACCTGAATTCCCACCACGATGCGGCCGTAATCCGCGCCGTTATTGCGGTAGTGAAAGACGCTGATATTCCAGTTCGGACTCATGGAACCGACGAATCTCATCAACGCGCCGGGCCGCTCGGGAAACTCGAAGCGATAGAATAACTCGTGATGCGCTAACGGCGATCGACCCCCCACCATGTGCCGGAGATGCAGTTTCGCGAGTTCGTCATCGGTAATATCCAGCGTTCTAAAACCGCATTCCTCGAAGGTTTCCGCCAGTTTTTTCGCGTCCGCGCGATCGGTGATCTGTACCCCGACGAAAATATGCGCTTCCTTTTCGTCCGCGATACGATAGCTGAACTCGGTTAAATTGCGGGTTCCCAAACACTCGCAGAAACGGCGCAAACTGCCGGGAATTTCGGGGATCGTTACCGCGTATAACGCCTCGCGACGTTCCCCTAATTCCGCCCTCTCCGCCACGAATCGCAGGCGATCGAAGTTCATATTCGCCCCGCAAGCCACCGCGATCAACGTTTCCCCGGTGATTCCTTCCCTTTCCACGTAAGCTTTCGCCCCCGCTATCGCCAGCGCCCCCGCGGGTTCGAGGATCGATCGGGTATCCTCAAAGACATCCTTGATCGCGGCGCAGATATCGTCCGTATCCACGAGAACGATCTCGTCCACGTACTGCTGACACAGCCGGAAGGTTTCCTCGCCCACCTCGCGTACCGCCACCCCGTCCGCGAAGAGTCCCACCTGTGGCAACCGCACCCGATGCCCGGCTTTCAGGGATTGATTCATCGCGTCCGAATCCACGGGTTCCACGCCGATTATCTTGATTTCCGGGCGGATTCGCTTGATATAGGCGGCGATCCCGGAGATTAATCCCCCCCCGCCGATCGCCACGAAAATCGCGTGGATCGGCTGTTGATATTGCCGTAAAATCTCCATGCCGATCGTCCCCTGTCCGGCGATAACATCGGGATCGTCGAAAGGATGGATAAAAGTTAACCCTTTCTCCCGTTCTAACTCCCTCGCGCGCGCGTAGGCATCATCGTAGGTGTCGCCGTAGAGTTCCACGATCCCCCCCCGCGCCTTCACCGCGTCCACTTTCACCTGGGGAGTGGTGACGGGCATGACGATAATCGCGCGCGTTCCCAACTGTCGCGCCCCCAACGCCACGCCCTGCGCGTGATTTCCCGCCGAGGCCGCGATCACGCCTTTTTCTAACGCCTCTCTTGACAATTGCGCCATTTTATTGTATGCGCCGCGAAGTTTAAACGAGAACACCGACTGCATATCCTCCCGTTTCAGCAGGAGTTGATTGTTCAGGCGCTTGGAAAGATTGGGGGCGAATTCTAGGGGCGTTTCCCGCGCCACATCGTATACGCGGGCGGTGAGGATCTGGATGAGATAATCGCAATACATCGGCTCGGGGGAAAAGACGGACAAACGATTATTCTATCCCGAATCCGCCGGCGATCGAACCTTCGGCGATCGATGGATACGCTATCCGGTTCGGGAATAGATTCGAGTCGTGTACGTTTATAGAATAACCGCCGAGCCTATCGATCGGGTATTTTGGAGATAGACACGAAATATCGATCGGTCTCGATCGTCGTTTAATGGAGGTTAGCGGACTCGAACCGCTGACATCCTGCTTGCAAAGCAGGCGCTCTACCAACTGAGCTAAACCCCCGAGCGCTGGACGCACTTTTGCTATTATACACCATAGCGAGACAACCATCAACTAAATTTTCTTCCCTCCCATGTCCTATCTTGTCGCCACTTTCTACCGATTCGTAGATCTACCCGATTACCGGGAAAAACAACCAGAAATATTAGATTTCTGTCAGAAAAAAGCGATTAAAGGCACGATATTACTCGCGCGGGAGGGAATCAACGCCACGATCGCCGGGACTCCAGAAGCGATCGCCGAGGTGCTGGCCTTTCTCCGGAGCGATCGCCGTCTGGCCGATCTCGAACACAAGGAATCGCGCTGTGAGCGTATCCCCTTCGGACGTTTGAAAGTTCGCCTCAAAAAAGAGATCGTTACCCTCGGACAACCCTCCGCGAATCCCAACGAGAAAGCCGGAACACGCGTTCCCCCCCGGGAATGGAATCAACTGATCCGCGATCCCGACACGATCGTGATCGACACGCGCAACCAGTACGAGGTGGCGATCGGGACTTTCGCGGGGGCGATCGAGCCGCGTACCCGTCACTTCCGCGAGTTCCCCGAATTCATCGAACAACACCGCGACGAGTTTCGTTGCAAAAAAATCGCCATGTTCTGCACCGGGGGCATCCGATGCGAGAAAGCTTCCTCTTTCCTGCTCGATCAGGGATTCGAGGAAGTTTATCAGCTTCACGGCGGGATATTACGGTATTTAGCCGAGGTTCCGCCCGAAGAAAGTCTCTGGCGCGGGGAATGTTTCGTTTTCGACGAACGGGTGGCGATCGATCACCATCTTCAAGTGGGACATTACCAGATGTGTCCGGCTTGCGGCCACCCGATCGACGAACGAGATAAAGCCTCCCCGAAATATCGGGAAGGCAGATCCTGTCCGCATTGTTATCAAGAATCCGAGGGTTAATCGGCCGGGCGATCGATCCGATCGAGCCGGCGGCCGGAGTCCGGGGGGAACGGCAGATCGTGACCGGTATGAAAATCCTGTTGTACCTTGTAGGTTAAGCGGGGCGAAACCTGACGGACGATGCGCGCGAGCAGACTATCACCGGTTTTTTGCAGGATCGATCGGGAGATCTTGTAAATAAACTTGGGAAACTTCACCGCTACATCCATGTGTAACTCCCAAGTAACGCTCGTGATCGCGTTCGGGATCTCTCTCCCGTGTTCTTGAAAAATTAGATGGACCTCCTCGCGGATCTCGTCGGCGGAAATTTCCTGTAACCGCATCACGGCCTCGTAATCGACCCAGTAACCTAAAAACGGTTCGTCGGGGATGGGAACGCTTCGGGTGTAATACACGCCATCGACCGGGGGATCGAGAACGACCGCCATTCGCGGTTCTACCTCGTACCCGAACGCGCCGTACCGGCCGATCGTCATCACGTAGCCATTCTCGCCGAACGGAATCGTTTTCATCGGTTCCGCGCAACGGCAGAACCATCCCTCGTGCGCGTCGAGATAGCGAGCGACCGTCTCTCGATCGCCGTACATCTCCATCGTTCCCGCGAAATCGGTGTGGAAACGGAGGACTTGATTCTCTAGAGCGTTTTCTACCGGTTCGCGAGAGCGCGGATCGATGGGAGGACACTGCATGGCCTAAACCTTCGGATAGAAATGGATACGGGTGCGGTAAGAAAGCTGACGGCGAAGCGTCGATCGGCGAGGGAACTTTAGTAGAATGGAAATCAGTGTAACGTAATATTACGAGAAAATCGGTTAGAAAAAACCATGAAAGCATTTGTCGCCGGGGCGACCGGACAGACCGGACGGAGAATCGTACAGCAGTTGGTCGATCGAAAGATACCCGTCAGAGCTTTGGTACGAGATCTCGATAGCGCGCGGGAAATCCTGCCGGAATCGGTGGAATTCGTGGTCGGGGACGTATTACAAGCCGATCGACTTCCCGAAGCGATCGGGGACTGTACCGTGGTTCTGTGCGCGACGGGAGCGAAACCGAGTCTCGATCCCACCGGACCTTACCAAATAGATTATGTGGGGACAAAAAATCTCGTTTCCGCCGCGAAAGCGAGGGGAATCGAACATTTCGTCCTCGTCACCTCTCTCTGCGTCTCGAAATTTTTTCACCCCCTCAATCTATTTTGGTTGATTCTCTACTGGAAACAGCGAGCGGAAGCATCTCTCATAAAAAGCGGTTTAACGTACACGATCGTCCGTCCCGGAGGACTTACCAATGAAGATAACGCCAACTCCATCCGGATGTCATCCGCGGATACACTGTTCGAGGGACGAATTCCCCGATCGAAAGTGGCGGCAGTTTGCGTGGAATCCCTATTCTCCCCGGACGCGCGAGATAAAATTGTAGAGATCGTCGCCCCGGAAGACGCGCCGGCGCGCGATTGGTCGGAATTATTTCAGAGTGTCGCGTGATCCGGTTCCCGCTCGATCGCCCCGCGTTTCCGCTCGCGAGAACGCGCCCACTGATAGGAAACCACGTTCAGAACGAGACCGATAAGGAAGAGAACGAGCATGAGCGCGATCTGATACCAGGCGATCGGTCGCACTCCTAAATCCGCCAATAGATGGATGAAATTTAAAACCGAGTAAATAACGGTAAACCAGAAATGTCCCCACCGAACCGATCGATTCTCGGTAAAAGTCGGGGCGATTAACGCGAGTGTCGGTAGGACGAAAAAGAAGAACATCCCCCAAAAAATCGGATCGAGATTCGTTCTGACCGCGCTCTCGACGATCGACTGTCCGTGAAACAGGGGCATCAATCCCAATTGCGTGTGAAATAAGGTTCCCAGTAGAAACGCCGTCCATAGGGCGGTAATTTTTTCGGCGTGGTTAGCGACTTTCACGATCGTTTCCTCTCTCGAAAGTTACCCCTGTATTCTAATCAAAATTTCCGTCCTACCACTACGAGATAAGGTTAGGACGATTTCGAGAGCGGGAAACCAACTCACGGCTTACTTTTGCCTATTGCCTGTTGCAACAGCGCAGCACCACGTTCGGTCGGTTAGGATAGGGCGATCCGTCCTTCCGAAAGGCGGTGAGTGGAGAGAAGATTGCAGACTTTTAACAACAAAAGTAGTCCCCGGCGCGAGGCGTGGCACTAGATTTCCGAGCGGTTTTCCTATTCAGGACAAAACTCGACCGACTCTAATCCCGATTTTCATGAGTCTGGCAAGGAGGCCGCCACCCGCGGTTTAGAGCGCCAACAGCTGACGATGAAAGCGAAAAGGGACGAGAGCGGGGTATACGGATTACAATTCTTGTAGAGCGATTATCTAGAAATAATTCGATAGAGAGCTTGGCTATCGCTGAATTTTCGCTCGAAATAACGAATATCTCTCGCTCGCGATAGATAGGCGATAAGGGAGAAGGGATTTATGATTTTAGTAATACCAAAGAGAGATTTGTAATATGTTAGCTTTTCTGACCGCTCCTCTAAAATCCGCGTCGCGGTCGAATCGAAGTTTTCGGCGATCGAACACGAACGCGATCGATCAGAGTATGACGAACCGGCATACCTGCCCTTGCTGTTCCCACGTTTTACTGCGGCATATCCATTCGGGAGGTCTGTACTGGTACTGTAGCCATTGCCACGAAGCGATGATCGCCTGGGCGTGACCCACGAGCTTCGTGAAAGGCCGACCGCTTCCCCTACAATAAAATACGCACAGAGATCGATCGGGATAGAGACACGAGTGACATTCACCAGTCATTGGATCATGTTGGGTTTACTGCTGGGGTTCGCGATCGCCCATAGCGGACTGGCCGCCCTCCGGACTCGGGGTGAGGCGATAATCGGGGCTAGACTCTATCGGGTACTGTTCGCGCTGGTGAGTCTTCCGCTGGCGACGATTTTAATCGTCTACTTTTTCAACCACCGTTACGACGGGATCGTGTTGTGGAACGCGCGGGATCTGCCCGGAGCGCGGGAATTCGTCTGGATACTCTCGGCCGTTTCCTTCTTTTTCCTGTACCCGGCTACCTTTAACCTACTGGAGATCGCCGCCATCCAAAAACCGCAGGTACACCTGTACGAGACCGGTATCCTACGCGTCTGCCGTCACCCGCAGATGGTGGGGCAGGTGATCTGGTGTATCGCCCACACTTTTTGGTTGGGAACGAGCTTTACTTTTTTAACTTCCCTAGGACTAATCGCCCATCATCTTTTCGCGGTTTGGCATGGCGATCGACGTTTAAGCGCTCGCTACGGGGACGCGTTTTTGAAAGTGAAAGAACGTACCTCGGTAATTCCCTTTCTCGCCATTCTCGACGGACGACAAACCCTCGTCTTATCGGAATTTATCCGTCCCGCTTACATGGGAGTGAGCGCTTTTGTCCTCCTCCTTTGGTGGGGTCATCCTTGGCTAATGCGAGTAACGGGTAAAATTTATTGGTAATATCGCGCCCTACCCTTTTTTTCTTGATCCCGATTGGTGTAGCATAGGGTTCATATCAAAATAAAGTTTTCATAAAACCCCATAGGCATGATGCTGTCTGTAAACGAACAAAGCTTTTCCAAGCTAGTTTTAGAGTCCTCCCGTCCTGTCCTCGTTCACTTTTGGGCGCCCTGGTGCGGCCTGTGCCGTTTAATCCAGCCGACTCTAGCATCGTGGCAATCGGAATGTCAGGGAGAGATCCAGTTAGTCAGCGTGAATGCCGACGAGAATTTTAAACTCGCCAATACGTTCCGTTTGCGGAACCTGCCGACGCTGATCCTGTTCGATCGAGGCACCGTCATCCATCGTTTGGAGGAGATTAACAGTCGCGAGGAGTTACAGCAAACTCTTCGTTTACTAATACGGACACAACTAGTTCGACCGGCGTGAATCGCCTTTCCGCCGATTACCGGCCGAGGGCGTGTAACTCGTTAATGATCTTGGCACAGCGATCGGTCACTTCCTGTAGCGCTTCCCGTTTCGTCGAGGGAGGGGGAGGGATAATGTCGCCTATCCGGATCGTTACCGGGGCATTTTTCGGCAGGGCCGAACCCTCGCGAACGATCTGTTCCGTCCCGATAAGACCGACCGGTAACAGGGGAACCCCGGCTTTCGCCGCGATCATCGCCGCGCCGAGTTTCGGTTCGTGAATCAAGCCGTCCTCGGTCCGCGTTCCCTCTAGAAACACCCCGACCGCCCAACCGCCCTCAAGAGCGTTCAAAGCCGCCCGGATCGCGCCCCGATCGCCACTGCCGCGCTTGACCGGATACGCGCCGTAGAGGGAGATCGCCTGTTTCAAAATCGGGACTTGAAATAATTCTTCTTTGGCCATGAAAGCCACGGGACGACCGACCGCGCAGGATAACATCGGTGGATCGAAATAACTGGCGTGATTGCTAACCACGATCAGGGGATCGACGCGGGGGACCTTCTCGACCCCGTACACTCTGCCGCGAAAATAACCGTGAAGGGCGGGGCTAACGACCGACCATTTAAAAAGGTGATACAGGACTAAACTGGCGAAAGGCTCTCTCTGTCGGGACTGAATCATCACCGCGGGCGAATAATGGACATGGAAAAGCCTTTGAGAGTCTTGCCGTGTTTCGACCTCAAAGGCTTTGCTTTCTTCTCACTCCTCACACATCTACAGAATAGAGTAGGGCGAGGGAAAGAGAAAGCGTGAAAGTACCACTTCTCTAACTGGCATATTTACCTATGGTCGAGGAAGGTGAAGGAATTTCAAGCGTAGAGGCGAGTTCTGTCCGGTCTGTACGGGGAGGAGGCAGGAGTCAGGAGTCAGGAGGCAGGAGTCAGGAGTCAGGAGTCAGGAGTCAGGAGGCAGGAGGCAGGAGGCAGGAGGCAGGAGGCAGGAGTTAGAAGGATAGATCTTCTATATAAATTTCTCCTCCACACCTCCACACCTCGCCACTTCCCCACTTCCCCATCTCCTCGCGAAAACTTTTCCTCTGAAAACCGGAGGCTCGTAACCCGTTGGTTTCCGGTCAGGGTAGGATAAAAAAGATAATTATTTCCCGATCGAGTATCACTTCTCTATGACCAACACGATTGACGATAAAACGATAGTCAAAGATTATTTTAACGCCACCGGCTTCGATCGCTGGCGACGGATTTACGGCGATGGAGAGGTGAACAAGGTTCAACAGGATATCCGCGTCGGTCATCAGATGACGATCGATACGGTGGTCGGCTGGCTGGAAAGCGACGGTAATTTGTCGCAAATCTCGATCGCCGACGCGGGTTGCGGGGTGGGCAGTTTAAGCATTCCCCTCGCCAAAGCCGGCGCGACGGTCTACGCCAGCGATATCTCCGAGAAAATGGTCGCCGAAGCTAGGGAAAGAGCGGAAAAAGCCCTAGAAGACACCAGTAAACTCACTCTCGCCGTCGGCGATCTGGAGGCGTTAACCGGGAAATATCACACGGTTATCTGTCTCGACGTGCTGATCCACTACCCGACCGAGGACGCGGCGGAGATGATCGCTCACCTCGCCTCCCTCGCCGAATCGCGGTTAATCCTCAGTTTCGCCCCGAAAACCTGTTTACTGACGGTTCTCAAGAAAATCGGCGAGTTTTTCCCGGGCCCCAGTAAAACGACCCGCGCCTACCAACACAAGGAAAAAGATATCGTGAAAATCCTGGCCGATAACGGGTTTACCATCGGGCGCACCAGTATGACCAGCACGCGATTCTATTATTCCCGTATTCTCGAAGCCGTTAGAACTCCCGCGGAATAAATGGTAGTCACTCCCCAAACCCTGATCGAGTGGAAACAGCAAAAACGCCCGATCGTCACTTTAACCGCCTGGGATACGCCGATCGCCCGATTTCTCGATGAAGCGGGGGTGGACGCGATCCTCGTCGGCGATTCCCTGGCGATGGTGGCGTTGGGCTATCCGAACACGTTACCCGTTACCCTAGAGGCGATGATCCATCACGCGTCGGCGGTCTGTCGCGGGGTGAAACGGGCTTTGGTGATCTGCGATCTGCCGTTTCTGAGTTATCAGGAAAGCGTCAGTCAGGCGATGCGATCGGCGGGCCGGGTGTTGAAAGAGTCGGGCGCGCGGGGGGTGAAAATAGAGGGGGGTTATCCGGCGATAGTGGAGACGATCGCCCGGTTGACCGAAAGCGGCATTCCCGTGATGGGACACATCGGCCTGACTCCCCAATCGGTACACCGTCTCGGCTACCGTCAGCAGGGCAAAACGGAAATGGAGGCGAAACGCTTACAGGAAGAGGCGTTAGCGTTACAGGAAGCCGGGGTTTTCTCGATCGTCCTCGAACATATCCCCGCGGATCTGGCCGCCTCGATCACCGAGAAATTGACCGTCCCGACGATCGGCATCGGCGCGGGTCCTCACTGTGACGGACAGGTGTTAGTAACCGCCGATATTCTCGGTTTATCGACGAAATCGCCGCCTTTTTCCAAGCAATATGCCAATTTACGCGAGAATATTCTATCCGCGGCGCGAGAGTACGCGAACGAGGTCAGAGAGGGCAAATTTCCGGGAGAGTGAACGATGGAAATCGCGACTTTCGGGGCGGGCTGTTTTTGGAAGACGGAGGACGCTTTTCGGGGGTTGAAGGGCGTTATTTCGACTTCGGTGGGCTATATGGGCGGCCATTTCCCGAATCCGAGTTATTTGGATGTTGTCTCGCGAATCACCGGTCACGCGGAGGTAGCACAGATTCGGTACGATCCCGATCGCATTTCTTACGAAACGTTATTATCTATCTTTTGGTCGATGCACGATCCGACGCAGTTAAATCGTCAGGGGCCCGATCGGGGGGAACAGTATCGATCGATTATTTTTTACCATACCCGCGCGCAAGAAGTGACGGCGAGAGAATCGAAGCGTCAGTTAGAATTATCGGGAAAATACGGGAGATCGATCGTGACGCGGATTGAACCCGCGACGGAATATTATCTCGCGGATGAATCCCACCAACAGTATTTAGAGAAAAAACGGCGTTTACAGACTTCCTGAAATCGGGCGCGACTTTTACGCTCGATCGACGCGAACGATCCCGAACTTCCGTAATAGGATAGAGAGAGTAAGACGCTACAGGAAGACGGAAGATGACGGAATTTCGCGTTGAAAGAGACAGCATGGGGGAAATTCGGGTTCCCGCCGATAAACTTTGGGGGGCGCAAACTCAGCGATCGCTACAATATTTTAGTAACGGGGATAATCTCATTCCCCGCGAGATGATCGACGCTTACGCGGTGTTGAAAAAAGCGTCGGCGATCGTCAATTTCGGGAAAGGACGCTTAAATGAAGAGAGAAAAAACCTTATCTGTCAGGTTTGCGATGAAATCCTCGCCGGGGAACACCGGGAACACTTCCCTCTCTACGTCTGGATGACGGGAAGCGGAACCCAGTTCAATATGAACGTGAACGAGGTGATTTCCAATCGATGCTGTCAACTGACGGGAAATCCCCTCGGCAGTAAAATCCCCGTCGATCCGAACGATCACGTTAATATGTCCCAATCGACGAACGATTCCTTTCCCTCGGCCATGTATATCGCCACCGCGGAGGGTGTAAAAAGACGGCTGATTCCCAGTTTACGGAATCTCCGGGATGCGCTGGATGAAAAAGCGGAGTTATGGAAAGATATCGTCAAAATCGGGCGCACGCACCTACAGGACGCGACCCCTTTAACTTTGGGACAGGAATTTTCCGGTTACGTGGGTTTATTGGATGACGGGATCGACTCGATCGAGAAAGCATTAGAGAAGGTTTATCATCTATCTTTGGGAGGAACCGCGGTAGGAACGGGAATTAACGCGCCGCCGGGGTTCGATGGGTCGGTAGCGGCGGAAATCGCCCGTTTAACCGGTTTACCGTTCGTTACCGCGCCGAATAAATTTACCGTTCAGGGTTCCCACGACGCGCTGGTATTTCTCAGCGGGGGATTGAAAACGATCGCCTCTTCGCTGTATAAAATCGCCAACGATATCCGGTTCCTGAGTTGCGGGCCCCGTAGCGGTATCGGCGAGTTAAATCTACCGGAAAACGAGCCGGGTTCCTCGATCATGCCGGGGAAAGTGAACCCGACGCAATGCGAGGCGTTATCGATGATCGCGATCCAGGTGATGGCGAACGATGTCGCGGTAACGTTCGGTGGCGCGGCGGGACATTTGGAGATGAATGTCTATAAACCCCTGTTGATTCATAATCTTATGCAATCGATCGGGATTCTGTCCGATGGTTGTCGGAATTTCACGGAGTTTTCCATCAAAGGGATGACCGCGAATACGAAACAGATCGAGGCTTTCGTCAATCGATCACTGATGTTAGTCACGGCATTAGCGCCGGTGATTTCCTATCAAAAAGCGGCGGAAGTCGCCCATCACGCGTTACATCACGATCTGACGCTGAAAGAAGCGGCTTTACAATTAGGATACGTCAGCGAGGAGGAATTCGATCGAATTGTCGATCCCGCGAAGATGGTTAATCCCTACGTCGCGGGAAGTTAGCGAGGAAAGGGGGAGAATACGCGTTAGGATCGATAACGGACAATTTTGGATAACGCTTGTGGATACTCCCGTTCTTTCCTCGACCTTTTTTCTCACCCTCCTGCTGATGGTGGGTCTCTTTTTCTTTATTCGCGGTTCGGTGAAAGACCGCACCGAACAAAGGGTATATCTTACCGACACTCCCGATGATTCCCTGTTCGAGCGGTTACGGGAATATTTCGATCGACGCGCGTATCGAGTTACTTCAATAGACCCCTCGAAAAATATCGTTCGATTACAGGGTTTTGTCGCCCCTAGTACCTTTCTCGCAATTTTTTTGACAACTTTGGCGGCTTTCGGTTTTTTCTGTCTTTCGTTGGTTCTCTCGATTCTCTATCCCGTTACGAGTCCCTATATTTTCGTCCTTACCCTTCTCTCTCCGGGCGCGGGAATTTTTTACTGGAAAAAAGCGGGACGGCTGGAGGATGTGGCCTTTAAAGTAGAAGCGAAACCGGATAAAACCGAGTTAACGGTGAAAGCGCACCGGGACGAGTTACGGCAGTTGCAAGATAGCCTTACTTTCCTCGAAAGACAGTAAGCCTAACCTTCCCGAAAGAGAATGATTAAAAAATAGTGATAATTTGTCTGGTACTTTACCCGCGATTCTTACACTAGAAATAGTACGATCACTCACTGCCGTGACTTTCACACCCCGCCATTGCCACAATGAACGAGAGGTGGAAAGTAAATTAATCGTTCAATATTTACTTCCCCGTCTTGGCTACAGTGCCGATTGTTGGTATCAACAAGTTATCCACAGCAACATTCGCTTGGATTTTCTCGTTTCCGCTTACGATTTCGCCGCAGGGAAGAAGCCATCACTCGCTCGTTCTCTGATTATCGAGGCCAAACACCCGAAAGAAAATCTAAACAATCACAGCCACCGTTTAAAGCATTACCTCCATACGGTAAAAGTACCTTGGGGGATCTTAACCAACGGTCACGAAATTCGCCTATATTGGAGTGATAAAAATGACATTCATCTACTTTTTCGGTGTTCTGGATTAGAAATCGAGAAAAATCTAGACAAGCTAAAAGATCTCATCGGACGAGAGAAATTATTGGCAAAATCTCAACCGCTTATAATCCCTAAAACAACTCCTAAACTTCCCATGAAAACGATCGCAATCTACCATCATAAAGGCGGTGTCGGTAAAACTACCGTCGCCACCAATCTAGCGGCGGCCTTCAGCAAACAAGGCAAACGTGTTCTCTTAATCGACATTGACGCGCAGGCGAATAGTACCTTTGCTGTCGGCTTGATCAAGTTCCAATTCGACGAGGACGATGATCTAAGAGACAAGAATGTTTATCACTTACTTGAAAATAATCGCACTAACTTTATTCCAGACATTGCCAGAAAATCTCAGGGTTTCACACAAATTGAAATCGATGTAATTCCATCTCACGTAATGTTAATAGAAAAACAAATCGAGCTAGTACAACGTGGTGGTGCTGAAATTAGATTAGCCAAAAAGCTAGAAAAAGTTGTCGATGATTATGACATTGTTATTATTGATGCTCCCCCCTCGCTAGATTTATATGCTAGAGTTGCCTTGATAGCCGCCGATTATCTGATCGTACCTTCTGACTTAAAACCTTTTTCTAATCAAGGGTTAAAAGGTGTCCAAAAATTGATTGATGAAGAAATAAACGATTTTCGAGATACTATTGGCAGACATCCATTAAAAATCTTAGGTGTTTTACCTTCTAAAATTTCCCCGCATCCCCAATATTTACAATATACTTTTCCTAAACAAAGGCAAGCTATTATTGACCATTATCAGTTGCCATTGTTAGATACGGTTATTTCCGAGAGAATAGCTCTATCTCACTGTGTTAATCAAAACATCACGGTTGGCACTCTACAGATTCCCGATCCGAGATCGATCATTGATTATGCAGAAACTCAATCGAGTGCGAGTATTTCTGCCTCGGAGTTTCAAGCCTTAGCGATAGAAGTTTTAGATAAAATGGCGGTGGTGTAAATGTGGAAATTCTTGCGAATCGATATAGAGAACATAGCTTCACCGGTCGATCCTTCGACCTTCAACGATAACACGAATGATACACTAGAACATTTGGCGACATTAATTATTGAAATGGGAGGATTAGTATGCCCTATCACTCTTGAAAAAATAAGTATTGAACAATACGAGGTTCTGTCTGGACATCTAGAATATTATGCTTCTAAGATTGCTAGTGAGAGAGATCCTAGTATCGAGACAATTAATGCAATTGTAGTTGATAAAGAGGGGGTGGAAAACGCAAGCCAGCAAATTGATTTAATAGGGAAAGGAAAATCCTCAACTGACTCTCCACCTCCAGATACTTTTATCCGTCATTTTAATTATCTCCAGAATCGTTTGGAAAAATATTTCGGAGAAGTACGGCAATTTCAAGAAGAGCGTAAAACCGAGATACACGGTCTCGCTAAAACTGTCGAACAGTTACTTCCACCCATTCCTAAACCGACCATTATAGAGGTTTTGAACAATTATAGCGCTCAAAAACTCACGAGTATGGGTCTTCGTAAAAACATGGTAAATCAAATAATTGAAGAAAGAAAAAAGAAAGCTTTCGAGTCTTTTAGCGAGATGAGAAGTCGAGTTCAAGGATGGGGAGTCGCTACTATCGAAAAATTTCTCGATTTTTACGATAACCTTTAACTGAGTGGTCAATAGATAGGTTGGGTTGAGGTAACGGATGCTGTTGGCGAAATATTCTGTTACCAGAAAATTGGCCCTACGTTGCCCAACTAACCGGTAAATTTAAGACGGCAAAAGGCGAAATCCGCGTTCGCGCGTGGGGGGAATCCTTGTACCCACGCGCGAAGACGCTTGAGATGGATAGCTGTGGCAATAGCGACGTGTTGCCATCGGGTTCGGGCTAAATCGCCAGGACTTACGCGAGTACACGATATATAGTATCGTCTTGTCCGTGGAGATCTGCGATACTTCGCGCGAGTAATGATGAGAGTTGGCTTTCTGTTCCGAGTTACTACAGAAAAACTAGCTGGCTAACTATGTAGTATAGGGATTCTTTCCGCATAACACGCAAAATTAAGAATAATTCTGCATATTCCCCCCGAAATAGGACGATCGCCAGAAACTTTCCCGATCGATCCCCTAACTGGAATACGATCGATCTCGATCGCCTTTCTCAACCTCAAGTTTACCAACCGCACCGAACAGAAGCGAGGGAAGCATAAAGAATCCTTACACGACCATCAGTATTTTTGGAGAACTGGGGATCTAGGATTCGAACCTAGGAAATGGCGGGACCAAAACCCGCTGCCTTACCGCTTGGCTAATCCCCATCGGACACGCATTAGTAATTATAACTATTCCCACCCGAACCTGTCAACATTTTTTTCAAAAGTTTTTAGACGAACTCTCGATCGATGTCTCCGGAGGGGGAAGAAAGCCCGAAAAGCTTTTCGCAGGCGATTTTCTGGGCGGCGGCCTCTTGGGAATAGGTGAAAACGATCGGCAGGTCGTCGTCTATCAGCGAGCGGAACCACGCGAAAACGTAGGGGCTACCGTAGATAATCATCCCCCGTACCCGTCCTGTTTCCAGTAAAGCGCGGTAAATTCGCTTATTTTCTTCCGTCAATCCCGCGCTTCCCCGGAAAGGATTTCCCCGGAGGAAAAGCTGGAGAAGGCTCGATCGATCGTCGTCGGGGCAGTATTTTAAGGTGGTTCGATCGACCGTCTGTACCTCGTAGCCGGCCTGTCGGGGAATCGTCACCGCGGGAGAGGATCGATCGAGAAAATCACAATTCAGTAAATCATCGACGATAATTAAATTTCTACCGTTCCCCGTTTCTAGGGGTAAATTTCCGCCGATTTTACAGGAATCTTTAACGATCGCTTCGACAGTCGCGATGGCGCGGGGTTCGCCGAGGTCAAAAAGAAGCTCGATCGAGTTTTCCGGCGGCCCGAGTTTCTCCTTCGCGCGTCGGATTCTAGCGATCGATTCGAGAATTCTTTCCTCGCTGATTCTGCCCGATGTGACCGCTTTATAGACCGCCTCGATCGCCACTTCCGGATCGGGAGGCATGAGTAAGATATCCGCGCCGGCCTCTACCGCCATCACCGCGACCTCCGCGGGAGAGGCTACTTTCGTCACCCCTCCCATAATTAACGCGTCGGTGACGATGATTCCGTCGAAACCCATTTTTTCCCGCAGTCTCTCGGTGAGGATTTTTCGCGAGAGGGTGGCGGGATGTTCGCGATCCCACGCGGGGATTAAGAGATGTCCGGACATGACGCTATCGACTCCCGTTTCGATCGCCGCCTGAAACGGGGGTAATTCGAGCGTTTCCAGGCGATCGAGGTCATGTTCTAAAACGGGAAGATCGAGATGGGAATCGCTACCGGTGTCCCCGTGGCCGGGGAAATGTTTCGCGGTCGTCAGGACGGGATAGGAACGCGCGCCGAGAATGAACGATCGGGCGAGTTCCGAGACGATTTCCGGCGTTTCCCCGAAGGCGCGGATATTAATCACCGGATTTTCGGGATTATTGTTCACATCGACGATCGGGGCGAGTACCCAATTGATACCGATGCTTAACGCCTCGCGCGCGGTGATCGCGCCCATCCGAAAAGCGTATTCTTTGGCTTTATTTACATCTTTTTTGGCGATTTCTCCCAAAGCCATCGGCGGCGGAAACCAGGTCGCGCCCGCGAATCGCTGTCCCACCCCTTCCTCGATATCCGCCGCGATCAGTAGGGGATGCGGCGACCAATCCTGTAACTGTCGCGTCCGTAGGGCGATTTCGGCCGCGCTTCCCCCGAGGAGAATTACCCCCCCGAGATTGAGGGTTTCCAACCAACGGCGTAGGGTAGAATTCGGGGGTTCCCAGACAGGATAACGGATCTGTCGATCGAACAGGTAGCCGGACGCGCGGACAACCACCATTTGCCCGATGAGTTGTTTTAATTTCGAGGTTCGATCGATCATGGGGAGATGGGGGGATGGGGAGATAATCAAATATTTTGGTGGGTTACGCCTCGCTAACCCACCCTACGGTTTGGTTTATTCTTCCTCGTCGAGATAATCTTCGGAATCGTCGTCTTCGAGGGGTTGATCGGTTTTGATCGTGTCGAGGAGGTGTAACATTCGATCGCCTCTTTCTAGGGAGGTATCTTCGAGAAACACGACTTCCGGGGTTCGGCGTAAACGGATACGCTGGCCGAGTTCGCGACGCACGAATCCGGCGGAGGCTTTCAAGCCGGCCATCGTTTCCGCTTTCGCGTCGGGAGTGCCGTAGATAGACACGAAAATACGAGCGTGTTGGAGATCGTTGGAGAGATCTACGTCAGTAACGCTGACCATGCCCGCGCCAACCCGATCGTCCTTGATTTCCATTAATAACATCTGGCTGACCTCGCGTTTGATCAGCGAGGACACGCGAGATACGCGACGGTTATTCGCCATGATTTACGTCCCCCATAATGGCGCGAACCCTATTATTCTATGTCAATCCCCGTTTCCACGGCCGTTTCTCCCCGCGCGGGGGGAACCGTCGGCTTAACTTAGCCCTAGCATGGCTTTTAACGTGAAATAGAGTAGGAAGAAAACACCGACCAAGATCCCGACCGTGGCGACCGCGGAGACGGGATTTTTGAATAAAGGGGCTAACCAGCCGAAAAACGAGAAGAAAATCCCCAGGCTAAAGCTGATCAGGTAGCGGGGGTAACGGCTAACGTTGTCGAAAAAGTCTCCCATGATGGTTTTCTAGCGCGCGTTGTCTTAGGAGATTATAACGAGTCGCGTCCTCTTGCCGTTACCGGGGGGATGAGGGAGATCGATCGAGCGGTAGCCGATTTGACAGAATTGCCAGGGAAATCTGGAAAGAATAAAAGGCAAGTGCGGGACTAGAATCGTTTTCGGGATTTCTATGGTTTCTATCGAGGAATCCGGGACTTTTCGCCGAAACGATCGGATTCTCCCGCGTGTCGGGAACGCTAAATCCACGGACGGAAGTTGACCGCTCGATCGAGAGGTTATAATCACGTTAAAGTATGTAACGATCCAGCGAAAATTTCTTGACAAAAGATTCTAAAGCTGTTCCCAGTAGAATACACCGAGGGTCTAATTTTTATGACATCGATTCAAGCCGCCCGATTATCGACCGAAGCGTTGGCCCTGGACTTTTTCCGGCAGACGGAAGGGCGCTGGCAGTCCCAGAGACGTTATTACACGCTACAGCAGGAAGTGGAACCGCAGGAAGTGATCAGTTCGATCGAGATCCGCTTTTTGCCGCGGGGTAGCGAGGCGTTAATCCAATTGGCGCGTTTACATCACTTGGAAGATACCGCGCTCCTCGGTGGTTCGGAAGTCACCTGGGAAAGTAACTATATCCGTCCCCACAGCAACAAACCCACGACCGGCGGGACGGTTATCGGTATTTTAGACGATATTCTCTATCGCGATCGCGGTTTCGCGACCTCTAATCCCGTGAGCGCCGTCTATTCTTTTATTAATCCCTCGACCCTCTGTTTACGGACGGAATACGGCGGTTCGGTCTTCGAGGAGGAAATCAAACTCATCGGTCAACAGTACCGCACCCGTCAGACGATTATCTCCCGCGCCGGGGAAGAGATCATGATCGGTCAGTATCTCGAAAAACGGGTCGATTAATCTGGTAGCGAGAGGGGGCTTGCGCCCCTACAGTTCGTTTCTAGGATGACGAGTATTTTCGATCGAAAGGTAGCCGGTATCCATAGAAAATCGATCGATCTCGTAACCGAATACCGAATTAAGTGAACGAGAATCGCGCGGTATTGCTCGCGTCTAAACTGGTTCCGGTAACTCCTAAATGGGTCGCGGTAAATCCGGTGACACCGGCGATAGTCGCGAGTAGGGAACCGGTTCCAAAACCCGCGTTACCCGCGATCCCGTCGCCCACTCGTAA
This sequence comes from Pannus brasiliensis CCIBt3594, assembly GCF_036688125.1. NCBI lineage: Bacteria > Bacillati > Cyanobacteriota > Cyanophyceae > Chroococcales > Microcystaceae > Pannus > Pannus brasiliensis. The sequence goes on from NZ_JBAFSM010000003.1 coordinate 168,771, forward strand.
TTGAGTATTCGACCCGGAAACTTGAACGTCAATGAAACTAATTCCGGTGAAAGATAATTTATCGGTTCCTTTGACGAATTGATTGATCGTATCACTACCATCTCCGGATGTGTACCGGACAATATCAACGACTCCATCATTCAAACCGAGATTCAACGTATCGTTACCGGTACCCCCCACGAGAATATCGCTTCCCCCGTTGCCGGTGAGGGTATCGTTTCCCGCACCTCCTGTTAGAAGGTTATTGCCACTATTCCCCGTGAGCGTGTTGTTGAGAAGATTTCCCGTGCCGTTAATCGCGGCGGTTCCCGTTAAGGTTAGGCTTTCTAGATTCGCTCCTAATGTATAGGTAACGGAAGATTGAACGGTATCGATTTCCGTGGCGAGGGTCGAGGTTTCGGTAATAATATCGCCGACATTATCGATAATATAGATGTCGTTTCCGGTTCCCCCGATGAGCGTGTCGATTCCCGCGCCACCATTGAGAGTGTTATTACCACTATTGCCGGTTAGGGTATTATTTAACGCGTTTCCCGTACCGTTAATCGTTGCGGTTCCGGTGAGGATGAGATTTTCTAGATTCGCTCCTAATGTATAGGTAACGGAAGATTGAACGGTATCGATTTCCGTTGTGAGGGTCGAAGTTTCGGTAACGATATCGCCAGTATTATCGACAATATAGGTATCGTTTCCAGTTCCCCCGATTATACTATCCGCTCCCGCGCTACCATCGAGAACATTATCGTAATTATTCCCTGTAATCGTATTATTTAAAGCGTTACCCGTGCCATTGATGGCGGAAGTTCCCGTTAAGATTAATTTCTCTAGATTCGCTCCTAATGTATAAGTTACCGAAGATTGAACCGTGTCGATCTCGGTGGTGAGAGTAGAGGTTTCCGTGACCGTATCCCCGAGATTATCGATAATATAAATATCATTACCGGTGCCTCCGATTAGCGAATCGATTCCGGTGCCACCGTCGAGGATATTATCGGCACTATTGCCGGTAATCGTGTTATTTAGCTCGTTACCTGTTCCGTTAATTGCGGCGGTTCCCGTTAATATTAGATTTTCGATATTCGCTCCTAATGTATAGGAGATGGAAGATTGAACGGTATCGATTTCGGTGGGAATAATAGAAGATTCTATCAACACGTCCGCCGAGTTATCGACAATATAAATATCATTCCCCGTTCCGCCAATTAAGGTATCGAATCCCGTCCCGCCATCGAGGTAGTCATCGCCGATTCCTCCCTCTAGATCGTCGTTGCCGTTGCCCCCGTATAAATTATCGTTGTTAATAAGAGAAACGCCATTATTCCCCCCGCTTTGATTGCCGAGATGTAGGTTAGAGACGAATAAACCCGAATCGTAGACCTGATCTCCCGTGTCGGCGATCGCAATTTTTATCGTGTGGCTGGTTCCCGCGTTTAATGCCGCTATCACGCGTAACGGGGAAGAAATCCCATCGTACTCGATCGATAAAATTCCCGCCGTATTATCGGTTAAATTTCCATCGATAACATTCTGACTCAGAATACTCAGGGGTTGATTCGGATTTTGATTGAATAAACCGTAGTTCACACCGTCCACAAGAATCCCGGCGATATCGACAAAAGAAGTATCCGCCCACTCCGGATATTCATCCGAGCCGAACATGACATCGAGACTGATCGTACCCGCGTTGGCACTCGTGGTAAAACTCAGTTCTAATACGGCCGCGTCGCCAGTTACACCCGCCCCCGGAAAGACATTTTGAATAATTCCCTCGATGTCCGCGTCTCCCGGTGTACCGTTAGCCACGCTATAGGAAGAGGAGGTATTTGTTAGCGCGGGATTTCCGTCCCCGGTGGTGAGTAAAATGCCTGAACCTAACACGTAAGAGCTAGTGCTAGTCGTGCCGAAATTGACCGAACTGAATAGGGATACCGCGTTCGTCGCACCCGTATAGGTGGCGCTCGTGATGGTGATGCCGCTATTGGTGGCTAAAATATTTTGTCCGAGGTCAAAAGCCGTTAGAGAAGTATCGAAAGGGGTGAAAATATTGACATTCGGGGTCAGGAGTCCGGTGTCACCGGGATTGGTAGTATTCGTGTCTCCATCGCCGATTAATTGATCGTTGCCATCGCCACCGAATAGGGTATCATTTCCGCCCAATCCGTAGAGCGCGTCATCTCCCGCCTCGCCGCCGAGAACGTTATCGACTCCGTTTCCCGTTAGATTATTATTATTCGCGTTTCCCGTACCGTTGATGTTATCGGTTCCTAGTAGGATTAAATTATCGATCGTGTCGGGTAGGACGGTAGAAATCGTCGATTCTAGGGTGTTATTAACGACGATCGAGGGTTCGGCGATCGTGACCGTACCGTTTCCGTTGAGAATGGTGGCGTTGGTCGCGTTGCCGAGGCTGACGCTAAAGGTTTCCGTTCCCTCGATCGAAGTATCGGTCAGAATAGGAATCGAGATAGTTTTACTGGTTTCCCCGGCCGCGAAAGTTAGGGTTCCCGATAGATTCGTGTAGTCACTTCCCGCGCTTGCCGTCCCGGATATTAAAACGTAATCAACGGTGACATCGCTCGCGGACACGGCGGATAAAGTTACGGTTAGAACCGCGTTCGGATGGTTCGGATCGCCCTCGATAACGGTGACGTTATTAATGGAAAGTTCGGGAAGCGGGGGAGCGATCGGATCGTCGGTAACGGTCATACTGAAGTTATAATCCACGTCCTCGTTAAAGCTCCCCGCGTTAGAGATTTCTAAATGATAGTTTCCGGCGGCGATTCCTTCTAGGGAAAGGAATTCCGTATTACTGCCGGGATTAGAGGATTGAAGGATTAAATTCTGAAAATCATCGTACAGAGAAAGGGTCAGATCGCCGAAGGAATGCGGGGAGGATAGGGAAATACTACTATTACCACCGGGGGAAGTAATGAGTTCAAAATCCCACGTATCGATCGGGTTTCCCGAGGTTAGGGTATCTCCATCGTTAGTAATCGGATTCTCGATCACCCCGAGGTTAAAACTCGATTGTTCTACGGCTAAAGTTTGCCCGTTCAAGGTAATGAACGCGTGATCGTCCTCGGTTTTCAGTTGTGCTAATTTTGTCGCGCTCGGGTCGATTCCTTGAACGACGAGGGCGAAATATTCTCCTTCATCCCCCGCGGTATCCGTCAAATTTACCAGAGCGTCTACAAAATGTCCGATCTCTTCTAAAATAACGGCGTTAATACTGTCAGTGGAAGCGGTGGCTAAAAAACTATCGGATAGATAAATGGTATTGGTGCTAGTCGCGTAGACTCCTTTCGCGTTGCCTAGAACGTTACCGCTAATTACTTCAATATTCGGCAGTTGAGTGAAATCGCCGCTTTGCCATTGGGACTGTAGAGAGTGGGCGATCGACGAATTATATTGAGTTCCGTAGATAGTTTCAAAGAGTGTCCAGAAGTTTTCCGCATCGGCAAAATTACCGAGTTTTTCAGATACAAACTCTAAGTTAATTGCCGTAGAAATACTCATAAGATTACTTCGCTCCTTGTACATCCTTCAGGATCGAAATTATCGGAGAAAAGTAAAGAAGCTGTAAAGAAAATCTCTCTAGCCCGTTCAGGTGATCGGTAGGCGAACCTGAAAACAACTACCCACGCCGACCTGACTGCTGACGGTAATCTCGCCCCCGAGATCGCGGACGATCGACCGACAGATAGCCAGTCCTAACCCCGATCCATCCTGATAGGAACGCGCGCTTTCCTCGCGCCAGAAGCGATCGAACACGAGCGGAATATGCTCTTTCGCGATGCCGATTCCCGTATCCTCGATCCGAACGAGCGCGAATTTATCGTTTCGATCGAGCGTGACCGTGATTTTCCCCCCATCTGGCGTGTATTTGATCGCGTTATCGATGAGGTTAGAAAAAAGACGTTGGAGACGAGCGGGATTCCCCCGGACGGAAACCGGTTGGAACACCTGAAATTGTAAGGTTTGCTCTTTTTCTTCCGCTTTTAACTCCAGAAAATCGATCGCGTCTTCGAGTAATTCATCGAGGGGGATCGCGTCTCCCCGTTCGATCGACTGTCGCGGGGCAGAATCCACCCGCGCCAAAAGTAATAAATCCTCCACCAAACGGCTCATCTGCTCGCTCGCGCTGAGAATTCCCTGAATTTTCCCCGCGTCGGCCGGATGGATTCTTTCCGGGTGCGTTCGGATAACTTCCGCGGAGGCTTTAATCGTGGTGATGGGCCCGCGGAGTTCGTGGGAGGCATCCGCGGTAAACTGTTCCAGTTGTCGGTAGTTGCGGACGATCGGTTTCAGCGATTGCCGCGTTAACCACAATCCCCCCAGCGCGATCAATCCGAAAGCGCCGATTCCCCCCGCGTAAAACCCTAGCCGTAGATTTCCGAGAACGGCCTCGATCGCCTCACCGCTCTCGCCGACGCGCACGAAACCCGCTACGATCGATCGATCGACCGCGGTTTCCGGAATAGCGATCGTCACCGTTCGGAGTCCGATCGTTTCCCCGCCGTTTTCTAGGTAAAGGGTTTGAAATCCCTCGTTCATAGGGAAATCTTTCAGATTTAACGTACCCGCGTGGGTCAATCGCTGTTTTCGCTCGTTAAACCACTCGATACTCTGTCCATTCTGGCGAAGATTCTGCCAGGGAATATCGAGATCTCCGTCTCGATCGAACCGGTAATCGACCCGATCGAGCGCGCGGGGATTCTTTTTGAGAACGTGTAAACTATGACCGGCCGCGTCCGCCAAGTCGAGCAGACGGCGATCGGCCTGTTGATATAAATTCCGGGCGAAAAATCCGTAGATCGTGACATCGGAAATCACGAGAATCGCCGTCATCACTAGCAGGTACGAACCCAATAATCGCCAGTGCAAGGTTTGAAAAAGCGCTCTGGAAATTCTCGAACGCTTTTTAGTCGATTTGTTTGAGACGGTATCCCAGTCCATAGACGGTCTCGATAAAGTCCGACGGCGCGCCCGCCAATTTTAATTTTTTGCGGAGATCTTTAATATGAACTTTAACGGCTTCTTCCCCCGGCGGATCTTCAAAAGACCAAAGATTATCGAGAATATTCCCGCGACTTAAAACGCGGCGACCGCTCCGCAAAAACAATTCTAATAACTGATATTCTTTCGGGGTTAACGATAGCTTTTGTCCGTTATAAGTAACCTCGTGACCGACCGGATCTAAACATAACTGTCGCCATTCCAAGACCGAGGAAAATTTCTCCCGGCCGCGACGCGATAGCGCGCGAATTCGAGCGGTTAACTCGGCCAGATCGAACGGTTTCACCACGTAATCATCCGCGCCGACATCTAATCCCAGAACTTTATCGCGGCTGGTATCTCTCGCGGTCAGCATGAGAACGGGAGTCGTGTGGCCGCGATCTCGCAAGCGCCGACACAGACCGATCCCGTCCAATTTCGGTAACATCACATCGAGAATGATCAGATCGTAAGGGAAAGCCTCGATAAAGTTCCATCCCTCTTCCCCGTCGCTCGTGATATCCACCGCGTACTGATGGTCGCGTAGAGTATCGGCTAACGCGGAAGCCAGACGATTATCATCCTCGACGATCAGGATCTTCATGGAGAGAGTTAAATGACGAGAATATCGGCGGAACTCAGGGAGGGGCGGGTGGTTAAGGTAGCTATCTGAACCGCCGCCTTCGAGCCATTGCCATCGATATCGAAAAATAGCGCGCCTTTACTAACATTATAAATCAGTCGATCGCTACTATCTAAGGCCTTAGATCCGAGAACGAAGCGATCGATACTCAAAACCCCGGCGGTTAATCCCCCACCGAAACCGGCCGCGAAAATCTCGATTTTATCGCCCTGTACACTAGAAAAATCGGTAATTTTATCGATCCCTTCTCCCGTGGCGTTGAAAGCGAAGCGATCGGCTCCCGTTCCCCCGGTCAGCGTATCCGCGCCTTTTTCCCCCACCAGGCGATCGTTTCCGTCCCCGCCGAGAAGCGAGTCCTGACCGTCCCCTCCCCGTAACGTATCGTTGCCCGCGATCCCCTGTAACCGGTTATTGCCGCTATTACCGAAAATCAAATTATCGAGCGCGTTACCGGTTCCGTCGATATCGTTTTGACCGACTAGGGTGAGATTTTCGAGATTATCGCCGAGAATGAAGTTCGCGGAAGATTGTACCGTATCGATTTCCGCGGGGTCGGTGGAGGTTTCCAGAACGAGATCGCCCTCGGTATTGACGAGGTAGGTGTCCTCTCCCGTACCCCCGATCAGCCGATCCTCTCCCGTACCCCCGTCGAGAAAATCGTTCCCCGCGCCCCCGTCGAGAACATCGCTTCCCGCGTCGCCGAACAGGGTATCATTCCCCGCGCCCCCGTTGAGGTTATCATTCCCCGCGGTTCCCGTCAGGTTGAGATCGAGCGGGGGCGGCGGCGTGGAACCGTCCAGAGCGATCGCCACGTTATCGATACCGATGAACACCGCACCGCTATCGATCGGGCCGGACGCGACCAATTTGAGCGAGTCGAAAGGGGTGTTCGCGATACTAAAGGTTCTGTGCAGGGTTCCACTTCCCGCCGCGGCCGCGGTGAAATCCGAGATTAAAGAAGCGTCCGTCGCCACCACGACACCGTTCAGAAAAGCCTGTAGGGTTAGGGTATTCTCGGGAGAGCCGAAAGGCAGGCTAAAAATTTCTAACGTCGCGCTATTCGCCTGTCCCCCGGCGGAGATATCCATCGAACCGAAACGACCGAAAGCGTAACTATCCCCCGGAACGTAACCGCCGAAGGTGAGAATATTGGCGGAAGCGAAGGAACCCAGGCTAGTAAAAGAATCTAGAGTACCGAGCGCGTCGATCGCCCCGACGGTACTATTACCGCCATTATCGGGAGGGAGATAGGGATCGATGTTGGAAAAGGTAATTCCCCCGCTAACGATCGTCGGCGCGACATCCCCTTCCACCCAACCGTCATCGAAGGTCGCGATCAGGGTGTTCGGAGACGGGGGGGGAGGAGCGCTCAGATCCGCGGTTATAGAAACGTTATCGATCCCGATAAAGGTCGCGCCGTTGTTGTCCGGGCCGGAGGAAACCAGCCGCAGTGAGTCGAAGGTAATGTTCGAGAAACCGAAGGTACGATGGCTCGCGAAACCGCCGGAAACGATGGGAGTGAAATCCGAGATTAAAGCCGAGTCCACCGCGACGACAACGCCGTTTAACAGGGCCTCTAATTTCAGCGTATTGTTCGAGGACGAGATGGCATCACTGATGATGTCGATACTGACACTACTGCCTAACCCCCCGGCGGAGATATCCATCGAACCGAAACGACTGAACGCGTAGCCGTCTCCCGGAGCGTAACCGCCGAAGGTGAGGAAATTTCCCGTCGCGAAAGTGCCTAGAGAGGCGGAGTCGGCGACCGTCCCGATCGTCTCCACGGTAAAAACGGGATTATCGGCGCTATTCGGCGGCATCAGGCGATCGAGGAGAGAGAAGGTAATCCCGCCATCGGTCAGACTCGCGGGGCTATATCCTTCGGTAAAACTATCGAAATTCGCGGTTAGTACGGTCAGAACCATCGGTCAATCCTCCCGGATACTCGGACGCTCGCGCTGTGAAACGACTCTGTTCCCAAGCTAACGAGTAAATGTAAAGAAAATAGGGAGATTTTTTCGGAAATTCGCCCTCGTTCTTAAGGATTTATACTCATTCGTCCGGCGATCGGGTCAAACCTTTTTACTCGCGGGACTTCCCACGAGAATCGGGATTGTTAAACCAGAAAGAAAGATAGAGCGAGAATTTAAAATATAAAGCGAGAGAAGCCGCGAGAATCAATCGAAAATTCAAAAATTGAATTTAAACGCTAAAATCCCACAAAAAACGGTCTAATGTCCACGGCTACGGATACAATCTCGCTCGCGCCGGACGTGTATTCTCGCGCTTCCCGTTTTTCCGCGCTCTCCCTCCCGACTTCTTTACTTTCGATCGGTAAATTTCTAAGATGAATACGAGGATTTTTCAGAATTTATTCTAGTTAAGGATAGAGAATCGAGGATGCGCGCTTTTAGAAAATACCATCGCGTTCTAGCGATCGCCCTTTGTCTTCCCCTGTTTTTGACCGTTATCAGCGGTATGGGGTTTACCATTGTCGATGAATGGTTCAAACAGGAAGAGTTAGCCGAGTTTCTCCTGAAAGTTCATACCTTCGATATCTTGGGATTGGAAACGATCTATCCCGTGTTGAACGGATTGGGATTGCTCGGCTTATTAATCACGGGAATCAGTATGACGGGACTCTGGAAAAAACGCCGGGAAAGCTGACGGATAAACGGGAAGAGCGATCGAGACTACCGGATCACCGGGGTCGAGTCGAAACTCCCGTTCCGCAAAAACAAACCTGACAAAATATCGGGAGCGCGCGAGACGAGCGTTACCCGGTATACAGAACGGAACGCGGGAATCCCGGACGCTAGAAACAAAATTATCTTAAAATTTTAAAAAATTTCGGATTTATTACCATAAAAAGAAAGAACCTAGAGCCTCGATCGAGAATACTCCCTCGTTCGTAATCTTATCCGAACTCTCGCTGACAGAACGCTATCTTAGAGATCTCGTTATCGGGGAAATCTTTATCTATAACTAAAGATAGAAAAAAAGAGAGAACGCGGCGACAGAAGGCATAGTAATCGATTCATTACCTAACCACTCTCTAAAATTAGGCCGATCATCGACCGCCGATTCTCCGATCGAGTACCGAAATGCCCTACCGAATTCTGCTCGTTGACGATTCCCCCGAAGATCGAGAAGTTTCCCGTCGTTTTCTGTCGAAAGGTAGCCCGGACAAATACCGGATCGTCGAGGCGGGATCGATCGAGGACGGACTACGCGCCTATCGGGAGGAAGCGATCGATCTGATCCTGCTCGATTACCGATTACCCGACGGAACCGGATTGGATTTCATCGAGGAGAGCGAGGGCGAGATCGACTGCCCGATCGTCGTTTTAACCGGGCAGGGCAACGAGAAAATCGCCGTCGAGATGATGAAAGCGGGCGCGGCTGATTATCTCGTCAAGGGGGATCTCTCTGCCGACCTCCTCCGTCACGCGGTTCGAGCGGCGATCGAGAAACATTCCCTCCGCAAAAAAATCGAGCGGGAGCGCGAGGAACAGAGGGTAATCACCAATCTAGCCCTACGATTGCAAAAATCGTTGAATCTATCGGAAATTCTCGCCACGGCCACCACCGAGATCCGGGCATCGCTCGGGGCCGATCGAGTTCTCATCTACCGTTTCCATCCGGGGTCGGGCGGCTCGATCGTCGCGGCAACGACCGCGAAACCCTGGCCGGAATGCCCGCCGATCTCGATCGGGGATAGTTATCTCCGGGGGGACAAGGCCGGGGAAGATCTCGCCGGCGAGGTGAGAGCGATCGCCGATGTCGGGTCGATGAATTATCCCCGGTGCTACCTCGAACTATTACGACGATTCGAGGTGAGATCCCACGCGATCGCGCCGATCCCGCTCGGGCCGATCGGAAACGAATCGGAACGTCTCTGGGGACTGCTCATCGTCCATCAGTGTTCGGGGCCGCGCCGGTGGCGATCGTCCGAGATCGAGGGGTTACGGCAACTTTCCCTACAGTTAGGCGGTGCCATCGAGCGAGCGGAACTTTACGAGCGTCTAGAGCGATCGCTCGCCCTCCGCACCCGAGAATTAGGGGAAACGCGGGAGAAATTACACGTAATTCTCAACGGCACCGGCGAAAACCTTAGCTATCCGGGCGCTATCGCCGATCTTCTCTAACCGCCATCAGACCTCTCGCGGAATCCCAAAATTGTCGTGTGGTTAGGGAGGCGGGAGCCAGGAGTCAGGAGTCAGGAGGAATAATCAAGAATCTTATCGATAAGAATTCAAATAAACACCCATTTATCTTGTAAAAATTCAGTTATTGGAGTTTTTATCCCTTCAAAAACGAATCGCGCGAGAAGTCTATCGCGTACCGGCATCCCCACGAGAAATCCTTGAATTCTACCGTGATGAATTCCGCGAGAAGTTCGCTCTCGTTGTATCGTTAGAGGGTAGACCGCGGGTATCCCTATCTTTTCGAGTGCCTAAAATTCTCGATAATTTCGATAGTAATCGCGAGATTAAATTATAAATCTCGTTTTATCCCTATTTCCTTTATTCTCCTAACTCTCGCTCTCTTCCGAAGGAAAATCCCGCTGACCGCGCGTGGGCCTATGCTAGAAGCCTTACAGTTCGACTTTATGAGAAACGCCATCCTCGCGGGAATTCTCGTCAGTATCGCCTGCGGGATCGTCGGGACGTTGGTGGTCGTTAACCGCACCGTATTCATCAGTGGCGGCATTGCTCACGCCGCTTACGGGGGAATCGGCCTCGGTTATTTTTTCCGGTTCGATCCGGTCTTGGGGGCGATCGCCTTCAGCGTTTTCTCGGCGCTGGCGATGGGAATCTTACAACGTCGGTCGCGGGAGAGAGCGGACACGACCATCGGCGTGTTGTGGGCGCTCGGCATGGCGATCGGGATTATTTTCCTCGATCTGACCCCCGGTTATAAAGCCGATGTCATGAGCTACCTATTCGGCAGTATCCTCACGGTTCCCGCATCTACCCTCTGGCTGATGTTGGCGATCGATATCTCGATTATTATCCTCGTCACCGTCTTTTATAAGGAATTATTAGCGATCTCCTTCGATGAGACCTTCGCCACCATCCGCGACCTTCCCGTGGAAGCGATTTACCTCGGATTCATGGGAATAACCGCCCTAACGATCGTCCTCGTGATGCAGGTGGTCGGCCTGATCCTGGTGATCGCCCTCCTCACCATCCCCGCCGCTATTAGCGGGCAATTCGCGCGCGATATCAAGCCGATGATGGTTCTGGCCGGCGCTCTGGGCATCGTTTTCACCCTCGTCGGCTTAACCCTGTCCTACCTTTTCAATCTCACCTCCGGGGCGACGATTATTCTCGTGGCGGGCGCGGTTTATTTGCTAAGTTTCGGGCTAAAATCGGCGTTTAATCGCCTTGAAAGAAGGAGATAAACCCGTGTACCCTCTCGATCGCCCCGCGGGATCTTTCTTGACTCCCTGGAAACATCCTGACTTTCCCGCGACAAAAGTTCGATCGCTCCCCCGGTCGCTCCCGGCGAGAGTAGTCAGAACGAGTAGAATAAGTTACATTTTGAGTGACGAATAACCAGTGATGGGCGTGGATTCCTGTTTTCTTTCCTACCTGTTTTCCGATCTTTCCGATCTCTCTAGCTCGTCCGACGGGAGTGATGCCGCGCCCCTTCCCGTCGAGATCCGCTTCGCGCGCGCGCGGGATTTAAGAGGGATCGCCGAGATTCTCACCGATAGCTTTTTTCCCTCCTATTACCTGTGGACTTGGACGCGCCCCCTTTTTAAATTAGGGATTTACGAGGACTTACGAGGGCGTTTAAACGCGAATAGCCCCCATTATCGCTGTATCGTCGCCGCTCAAACCCTTTCCACCGAATCGGGACCGCGGGAATCGATTATCGCGACCGCCGAAATCGGCTTGAAAGCGAGTTCCCTACTCTCTACCCATATTCCCTACATCTCCAATCTAGCGGTAGCCCCCGATCGCCGTCGGTGCGGCATCGCCCGGAAAATCCTGCTCCAATGCGAGCGGATCGCCACGGAATGGGGTTTCGACGAACTCTCGCTTCACGTCCTCGACAACAACACCGCCGCGCGGGAACTCTATTTCAGTAGCGGCTATCGCTTACAAAAGGTGGACGGCTGGCTGGGAAACCGGCTCTTCAACCGTCCCCAACGCCTATTCCTACACAAAAAATTAGAACGGTAGAGTGGGGGATGGGGAAAAGCCGAACGCCGATCGCTATTTTTCTCGGAAAACTCGTTCGGGAGTCGATCGCATGGAAGAAACGAGCGCGGATACTCGCGAGATCGTCGGGCGCTTGGAACGACGGGAATTATCGATCGTCAACCCCCGGCGCAAAAATGGCGTGATTCTCTATAAAAAATATCATGCCGAGTTCGTCGGGCCCGGCGCGGCGATCGGCGGTCAATTCGATAGCGATGTCACTCGGGTTCTCCCGGTCGGGAAATTATCCCTCGTCACCCCCCGCGACGGTCAGGAGAAAATTAACGGCTATCTGATCCGGCGGCAATGGGTGAGACTGATGAAGCAGATTATCGAGAATCCCGTTCCCGTACAACGCGCGCAGGTGATTCTCAATCAGTTCGAGAATTGGTTCGATACCGAGACCGCGGCCGCGGTTCCCGACGAGGCTTTCGCTCTACTGGTCGGGGTCTTACCCCGATCGATCCGCCGGGCGCGCCGGGAGCTAGAACAATTGTAAGCCCCGAGCCGAGGGGAAGTATGGAACGGTGATTTTTTTAACATCTGAATATATGTTCATGTGTTAAGATAAACGGGTAACGTTCCAGCGGAGGAAATCCCCATGACCACGGTAACGTCGATGAAATGCGCTTGCGAGTCCTGTTTGTGCGTGGTCTCGATCGCCGACGCGATCGAGAAAAACGGTCACTATTACTGTTGTGAAGACTGCGCCAACGGTCATCCGGAGGGCAAAGGTTGCGGTCACACCGGTTGCGGTTGCGGCTAGATCGAGCGGGAGATGGGGGGATGGGGGAGTGTTCGGGGAAAAGAGACCCCGGAAAAGGGAAAAAATTACTTTCGGCCCTTTCACCTTTACCCTCTCCTCCTGCCTCCTGACTCTTGACTCCCTAACCACGCGAAAATTTTGGAATCCCGCACGGCTGTCTATTTATGAAACCGCTCAAAACACTACCCGCTTGTGAGGAATCCCATCGAGAGGGAGACGCGCAGGAAATCGATCGGGGTTTAGATCCCGATCGAGCGCGTCGGATGGCCGAATTTTTCAGCTTATTAGGGGACGCGAACCGATTGCGAATCCTATCGCTACTGGCGATGCGGGAATCCTGCGTTTGCGATCTGGCCGACGCGCTAGACATGAGCGAATCGGCGGTATCGCACCAACTGCGGACATTACGGGCGTTACGGCTGGTGAAATATCACAAACAGGGGCGCCGGGTTTACTATCAACTGCTCGATCACCACGTTCTCGATTTATATTCGGCGGTTTGGGAACACTTGGAGGAACCATCGGAAGACGAGTGAGGTCGTAGGGAGTCATCGACGCGGACGGAAATGGGAAAAACCTGTCCTCGCGCGGGCGATAATGTTATCCTCTGAATGTGTGTCGTGTGAGGCAAAAATCAGGCTATGGTATCTTCCCCACCGTATCGAGAAAACGGTTATCGCGATCGATCGAATCCCGTGTCGTTACAGTCCCCTCGCGAGTTTTTCGGCGCGCTCGATCTGCCGCGCTCTCCTCTGTTCGGAACGGACGGGATTCGGGGGAAAGCCGGAGAATTATTAACCGCCCCCCTCGCCTTACAACTCGGGTTTTGGGCGGGACAAGTTTTCGGACGGAACGCGCGGGAAACCGGCCCGGTTATCATCGGTCAGGATTCGCGGAATTCCAGCGATATGTTAGCGAACGCCATCGCGGCCGGATTGACCTCGGCGGGATTGGAAGTGTGGCAACTGGGTTTATGCCCGACTCCCTGCGTGGCGAAATTAACGAGAGAGAGCGAGGCGATCGGCGGGATCATGATCTCCGCGAGTCACAATCCCCCCGAAGATAACGGCATTAAATTTTTTGACGGACGCGGGCTAAAAGTAGCGGGCGAGGTAGCCGGGCAGATCGAGGCGGGAGTCCGGGGAAATTTACCCGTAGACCCGCGGGAGATGACGTGGGGGAAATGTTATTCCCGCCCCGAACTCGTGGACGAATACGCTCGATCGGTGATCGGGTCGGTCGAGCGAGACGGGAAAGCGATCGATCTCGCGGGGATGAAAATCGTCCTCGATCTAGCCTGGGGCGCGTCGGTAAACGTGGCCCCCTCGATATTTCAAGCCGCCGGCGCCGAGGTGATCTGCCTGCACGATCGGGCCGACGGCGATCGCATTAACGTCCACTGCGGTTCGACCCATTTAGAAACGCTACAGGCCGCCATTATCGAACACGGGGCCGATCTCGGTTTCGCCTTCGACGGGGATGCCGATCGAGTGATGGCCGTGGACGGTCGCGGCCGCGTCGTCGATGGCGATTATATTCTCTACCTCTGGGGTCGCTCTTTGCGGGAAGAGGGACGCTTGCCGGGCGGGTTACTCGTGGCCACCGTGATGGCCAATCTCGGTTTCGAGCGCGCCTGGGAGAAACTGGGCGGTCAACTGCAACGCACCGCGGTCGGCGATCAACACGTTCAGGCGCGGATGTGGGAGACCGGCGCGATGCTCGGCGGCGAACAGTCCGGACACATTCTCTGCCATCATTACGGGGTCTCGGGGGATGGGACGCAGACCGCGTTACACCTCGCGGCGTTGGTACGGAGAGCGGGCGTTTCCCTGGAAACCCTGGTCGAGAATAGTTTTACCCCCTACCCGCAGATCCTGCGGAACGCGCGGGTCGAAGATCGCGAGGTTCGCCGGCACTGGCAGGAATGCGAACCCCTGCGGGCGGAAATCGAGCGGGGCGAACAAGCTCTAGCGGAACGGGGACGGATTCTCGTGCGCGCTTCCGGAACCGAACCGCTGATCCGGGTCATGGTAGAAGCCGACTCGATCGAACTGGCCGATTTCTGGACGGAACGCCTGATCGGGGCGGTGAAAACGCATCTCCGGTAGTCCATCCGGCTAGAGAGCGATTATAATTCCCTTATCGTACAGCGTGACGGGATTGCTATGGCTCGCTCCAGTCTCGATCGCCCCAAAAAAGCGATCGCCAAAACCAAACCATCCTCGCGAGAAAATACTCTCGATATTAAAGAAAAAATAGCTCTTAGAAAAGAAGCCCGACAAAAACAGCAAAAACTGACCGGTTTTATTATTTTCTCCGTTATTTTTGCAATTTTTGTCGGTATTCCCGTTGGTTTACTCGCGGGTATTAAGAGCGGGATCGCGCTCGCCCTCGGGGTTATCCTGGGGGTTTTCGCCTTCCTGTATCCCCGCGCCTCTCTCTGGACCTTCGTGATTTACCTACCCTTTAACGGAACCGTCACCTATTGGATCGGCGATGGGAGCGCCCTCTTGCAAATCAGTAAAGATATCTTTTACCTGCCCGCGTTAATAGCGCTCGTTCGAGAATGTCGTCAGCGAAAAAAACCGATTTTCATCCCGCCAAAACTCAAATACCTGTTTTTAATTTTGGTAGTCTTCTGCGTTATCGGTCTCTTCGCCGTGAATTTACCCTTCCAATTACGTCCTACCTGTGATTCCGTTCAAGGATTAGTTCGATATGAAAACGGACAGTTTGTCACTTGGACTCCCTGTAGAAAAGGCGAAAACTTTCTCCAGGGACTATTAGGATTTAAGGTTCTATTAGGTTATATCCCCTTGATTTTCTGCACCTATTATCTGATCGATAACAAGCGGAAGTTGTTATCGCTCGGCCGTATTTTAATCGTCCTGGCCATTATTTGTTGTATCTTGGGGATCGCGCAATACTGGATGTTAAAAACCGGCCACTGTCAGGGAACCCGTGGATACGTCGGGGATTTACTCTATAAAGCGACCTTAGAGGCTAGATGTTTGGTAGGGGGCGCTCTCGTCTATAGTCCCGAGGTGAATATGATCCGTTTACCCGGCACGTTTGTCTCCCCGTGGCACTGGGGGTGGTTTTTAGTCTCGAACACGGTGATCTGCTACGCGAGCGCGTTTAGCGAAACCTCGAAAACATGGCGGCTCGCCGGTATAGTAGGGCTAGTATTAGTCTTTATCAACGCGGTGATCTGCGGTCAAAGATTGGCTTTCATCTCGGTTCCCGTTCTGGTTGTCTTATTATTCGTTCTCACGGGACAGATCGCGCAATTGAAACGATTTTTACCGGTCGCGATCGGGTTAGTTCTCTTGTTAGCGATCGGGTTCTCTTTCATCAATCCCGAATTTATCCAAGAACGCTACGATAGTGCCGTCAGCCGCTGGCAACAAAGCCCCCCGACCGCTTTTATCCAAGAACAGTTCGAGGTCGCGGTCCGAAATCAACAATTTACGGGGATTTTAGGGTGGGGACTCGGTTCCGCCACATCTTCGGCCCGAACTTTCGGTGATATCACCTTCACGGAGTCGTTTCATAGTAAACTGATCCACGAGTTAGGATTTATCGGTTTCTCCATTTACATGGCATTTATCAGCTATGTAGTTTTCCTCGCTTTCAAAAGCTCTCGATCGCTCAAAGATCCTACTCTACGCGGTTTCGCTTCCAGTTATTGGGTATTCCTGCTCGTGGTCGCCTATTTACCCTATTGGTACCCGCTCGATACCGATCCAGTCGGGGTCTATTACTGGCTATTCGCGGGAGTGATTTTCCGATTACCGGATATCGAGCGGCAGGAAAAAGAAGCGAGAGCGCTCGCCGAACCTACCGAGAAACCCGCGAAAGGTACCAGGTTAAAATCTCCCCGAAAAGGTATCGCCCTAGTCTGATACCGATTTTCCGAGCGTTCACGCGGGGATACGGGCGCCGGGAAAGGGGAAAGGAGGGAAAAATCCGTCCCCCTTTATCTTCCCATTACCGGCAAGTTTTTCCTGATTTTTTGAAATTCGGTACGAGAGGAACCGTAATACCATGAACAAGCCCTCGATTTCCGCGATCGTTCCCACCTACCGACGGGAAGATCCCCTAAAAGACACGATCGACGATCTCCTCAAGCAGGATTATCCCGATTTCGAGGTGTTAGTCATCGATCAAACGCCCACCCATACCCCCGAGATCCAGAGCTATCTGGAAACCCTCGCCCAACAGGGAAAAATTCGCTGGTTTCGCGTCGATTGGGCGAGTTTACCGGGCGCGAGAAACTACGGGGTCCGTCGATCGAAAGGGGATATCGTTCTGTTTATCGATGACGATGTGCGTCTTCCGGAGGGATATTTACAGGCTCACGCGGAGAATTTTCTCGCGCGTCCCGAGGTGGGAGTGGTGGCCGGCCGGGTGTTCGATCGGATGAAACTTTCCGACTCGAAAAAAATCAGCCCCGGTGATACTCCCTACGAGATCGAAACCTTACCTCCCGAAGCGATGGACCCCGGTATCGCCTGGTATCACATCGATCTCGTTCACACCACCAAACCCCAACGGGTGATCTCCGCGCGGGGTTGCAATATGTCTTTCCGCCGCGATATTTTCACGAAATACGGTATCTGGTTCGATGAACGTTTTCGGGGGAGTGCCGTCCGGGAAGAATCCGATTTCTGTTTACGTCTACGGGCCACTCCCTATCAGGTTTGGTACGATCCGAACGCGTATCTCGTCCATCTCGGCGAGGAAAGTGGCGGCTGTCACGACATCAGTACCCGTTCTCTCAGCTACCAGATCACTTTCTATCACAATCATTTCCTGATGGCGTTGAATAATCTCACGCCGAACCAACAAATCCGACTGTACGTGAAATTATTCGACTGTCACGTTCTCGGAAATCCTCCCTGCAATAAAGGCGGTTCCCCGATCAAAATTCTCTCGCGGGGGATTTTTTATAGTTTGGGCTTTTTCGATGCTTTGAAAACGCGGGTACAATCTCTCTGGAACGACGGACAGATTTACACGAAATCGGATAATTCTCGGTGTGAAGCATGAAAATTCTAGTCGCCAGTCATACTTATATCGTCGATCTCAACCTGGAGAAACTCCGATCGCTCGCCAAACTCGACCCGTCGATCGAAGTAACCGTCGTCGTTCCGAAACGCTGGCGGCCCGGGGGGGTACAGAATAAAATGATCGAGACGAGGGCGATCGAGGAGGGGAATTTCCGCGTCGCGCCAGTTTCCAACTTCAGCCAGAATAATCAAGCTCTCTTATCGTTCGGAAGCGATTTTATCGGACTTTTAAACCGGTTCCGACCGGATATTATTCAAGTAGAACAGGGATCGAAATCCCTCGGTTACGCGCAGGCGATCGCCCTGAATCAACTCTTAGGACTGCGGGCGAAAAATATCTTCTTTACCTGGTGGAACCTGCCCTACACGACGAAATTCCCCATTTCTGCGCTAGAGGCCTATAACCTGCGGAACACGGACGGACTGATCGCGGGAAATCAGGACGCGGTGGACATTCTCCGCGAGCGGGGCTACGATGGCGCGAAAATCGTCCTGCCACAGTTGGGGGTAGACGAGACGCTATTTTCCCCGCGTTCTCTCCCGGATCTGGCCCGATCGAACGGCATCGAGAGCGATGAATTCACCATCGGCTTCGTGGGGCGTTTCGTGGCGGAAAAAGGAATTCTCACGCTGATTAAAGCGGTATCGGGACTCAACGGGCGATGGAAGTTGTTATTACTCGGTCGGGGCGATTTAAAAGAGAAAATTCTCGCGGAGGCGAGAGCGGCCGGGATCGGCGATCGGATCGTCCTCGTCGAGAGTGTTCCCCACGATCGGGTTCCCGATTATATCAATCTTCTCGACGCGCTCGTTCTGCCCTCGGAAACCACCTACGGGGTGAAAACTCTAACCGCGGTCGGATGGAAAGAACAATTCGGTCACGTTTTAATCGAGGCCATGGCCTGTAAAGTGCCGACGATCGGTTCCGATTCCGGGGAGATCCCCCACGTCATCGGCGACGCGGGTTTGATTTTCCCGGAAGGCGACGCGTCAGCCTTGCGGCAGAATTTACAGACGCTGATCGACAAACCGGATCTAGCGCGGGAGATCGGCGATCGGGGCTATCGAAGAGCGATGACGCGTTACACGAATGATGCCCTCGCGCGAGAACAATTCGCCTTCTATCAAACCCTGCTCGGTTGTTAGTAAAGTTGGCTTAATAGTCTGGCTATTAGCCGTAGCGCATTAGGTCTCTTAATAGATGGCTTAATGCAGAAGTGTTGAATCGCTTAACAAAACTTAATATCAGAGAATATAGTAAGTCT